>CAKZMS010000541.1 GCA_937128785.1 uncultured Opitutaceae bacterium
GACCACGCGTGCATCTTGCCGTTCTTCGGGTCGATCTCGATTTTGAGTTCCTGCCCGGAATTCACGCCCTTTTGGGCGGCAGTTTTGATGGCATTGACGATGGCCGAGATCATATCGGCGCGTTCAATGCCCTTTTCCTTCTCCATGTATTCCAGGACGGTGAGGATTTCGGTGCTCATTGGGTTTGCGGGGGGATGTCGAAAAATTTGTGGCTAAAAAAAGGCGGGCCAATGGCCCACCTTCAGACGTGTGAACTGAAAATGTGAGGGGAGAAGCTACCCCTCGCGCAAAAGGGATGTCAAGTCCCCCGCCCCGCCGGGTTTTCGTCGGCCAATTGTTGGCCAATCAAGCCCTGCACATGCCCCCAAGCCAACGGGTTACGACGCCCGTCGGCGATGCCCGCCATCCGCGCCGCCCGCGCCAGATTGGCCGCTTGGTCACCCGGCCAGCTGCCAAACCACCAGACAAAGAATGCGGGCTGAGCTGCGGGATTCGCCGCCGCCAGCAGCGGCAGCAAACCGTCCCCCCAGAGATTGTCCGCCCGGGGCTGTGCCACCGCCCCCTGCACACCGAGGGTGCTCATCACGTGCAGCCAGTGTCCTTTCAGGTCGAGTTCCCGCCGGATCGCCGCCACCTCCGACTGAGGCGTGAGCCCGCCGGGTAATTCCGGCCATGTCTGGGCGATATCCTCCAGTCGCGCGGGCCAGTCCCTCCCCTGCTGCACCCAGCGAGCATACGCCGCCAGCCGCTTGCGGGGATGATTGGCCGGGCGCACCCCCGCGAGCTGCCAACGCTCCATTTGGCTGGCCCAAACGGCGTCCATATCCAGATCGCCCGACTGCCACGCGGCCAGCGGCCAGGACGTGGCGATCATCAGCATGGGCGCCCGGTTGAATCGATAACCCAGAATTTCCAGCGCGGTGTGATGACACGCCGAGGTCCAGCCGAGCTTGGTGATGCGTTGCCGCGCGTAGTACACCTTCCCTTCCCACCGACGGTGCGCCTCGGAGACGATCCGCGCGCGGGTCGCCGCTTCGTCCAGCTCCAGCCAGGCCTGCGCCAGGCGATCAGCCGGACGCTGCGCAATGGCCGAAACCGCCGCGTCCGCCGCATACTCTTCCAAGTCGTGCCAGAGATGCGGCAACAGCGTGAGGACCGGGATCCGCCGGCCGTCACTGCCGGCGGTGGTTTTGCGCGCGGAGGGAAACAGCACCACGTGCAGGATCACGTCATCAAACGCCGGGTCGCGATTATGCTGATGCGCCTGCCAGTCCTTTTCGTGCAGGTGCAACTCGATGTCCCCGTTCAGGCGTTTACGGCCCACCATGACCTCCGCTTGTTTGAAGTCCGGACCGCCCTGCCGATTCCATTGCCCCGGACGGATCAGTTTCACCGCCTCACCCGATTCGGTGCGCAACTGGGATCGATCAAAGCCCTGTTCAGCCCAGATGCGCTGTAGCAACAACTCCGGAAACTGAAACGGCCCGTAGAGCCCCTGCACCTCCTCGACTTGCGCCACCGCGTCGCCCACCTCTCGCCCTTTCCCTACAAATTGCGGTCCCGCATGCGCGCCAGGCCACGTTGGGTGGTTTGCTCCGCCCGTTCGATCCACTCGCGATAGGCTCGCGATCCGATGGTCTCCGCCCCCATCGCGCTGACGGTATCACGCAACGCGCGATCCGCCGTCACCACCACACAGTCGGTCGCGCTGCGGGAGTTGCTGACCCACTGTTCGATAATCGAGTCGGCCGTGACGCCAACCGGCGAGTAGGCAACGACCAATGTGCTTTCGCCTGTGGGCATGCTGACCCCCAGTTCGCTGCCCCGCCCGTCAAAGACGACGGAGACGCGCCAACCCATCGCATCGTGCCAGATCCGTGACCGCTCGACCACGATGGCCCGCGCCGCATCGGCGTCCTTCCGCCAGAGTTTCCCGGTATCCCCCCAGGCGCGGCCGACATTATTGCCGTCCACCACCAAGTGCTTAACTGCCGTAGCCATCCACATATGCCACCTGTAACGCGCGTTTCGGGCAATTTCTTTCAAGAATCCGCGGCTCATGAGGAGCTGAGGTCACTCGACCGTTGGTTATCAACCACTACCGAAGGAAACGCCTCGATGGGGGATCCCGGTCTTTGCTCCTCGCGCCTCGCTCCTTCTGCCAAGTCTTTGCCGGTGATGTGAAAATTGTCTGTCGGATGGCTCGAAGTCTGCAGACAAAGGATCATGGCCGTTCCCCCTCCCGATCGATTCCTCCAGGTTGCCATCATTGGTGGTGGCTTTGCGGGGGTTTACTGTGCGCGAGAATTGGTCCGCCAAGGGAAGCGCCACGGCCTTGATCTGTCCGAATCGGGTGTAGGCGTGATCGCTACCGAGAACCACATGGTATTCCAACCCATGTTGCCGGAAGTCGCCGGGGGATCGCTCTCCCCCCAGCACGTCGTGAATCCCATTCGCATGATCTGCCGCGGCGCGGAGGTCCTCAAAGGCGAGGTCACCCACATCGATTTGGAGCAACGGGTCCTCACCTTGTCCGGGGGCAAAAGCACCCCCGCGGTCACCATCGGCTTCAAAGAGTTGCTCATCGCTCCCGGCGCCGGCGTGGACCTCAGCCGCATCCCCGGCATGGGCGAGCACGCCTACCTGATGCGCACCGTCGGTGATGCCATGCGGCTGCGCGCGGCCATCATCAGCCGCATGGAGGAGGCCAACCTGGTCAACGACGTCGAGCTGCGGCGCCGGCTCCTGTCCTTTGTGGTGGTCGGCGGGGGCTACTCCGGCGTCGAAACCGCCGGCCAGATTCAGGATCTCATCGGCGGAGTCCGTCGCTACTACCGCAACATCTCTCCCGAGGACGCCACCGTGACGCTGGTGCACAGCGGGGAACGACTCCTCGGCATGTTGAGTGAACGCCTCGGCACCTACACGGGCGACTGCCTCCAGAAGATGGGCGTGAAGATTGTCTTCCAATGCCGGGTCCGGGCCGTGACCGCGCGCACCGTCCAGTTGAGCGATGGCACCAACGTGGACTCGAGTCTCGTCGTCTGCACGGTTGGCAACGCGCCCCACCC
>CAKZMS010000542.1 GCA_937128785.1 uncultured Opitutaceae bacterium
TTCAATCTCCTCCGTCGTGAACCGTTTTCGATAAGCGGCAAAGACCAACGCATGGTCCGAACCGGCGGCGGTCCAGTAACCCCACAGCATTTGGCTGATGCTGAACGGAGCCATGCTCTCCAGAGCCAACTCCAGCTGCTCCCGCACCGGTCCGCTCTCGGCATCACGATCCAACGCCACCGAACGCACGAAAAACCGTTGGTCCGGCAACACCACCACCTCGCGCGGACGCGCGGTCATGGCAGGTAGTTTGGGCAATCGTAGGGACATGTTTAAAATTCGACCGCAGCCGCACGTAATGCTTCCGCGTTGTAAGCATCCATTTCCTGAATTGAGAGGAGTGTAAAGGGATACTCGATGGAGTCGGGCAACTCGTCATCGCCTTCCGGGCCGGTGATCGCCTTGACGGCGGAGGCCAAGGTAGGCTCCCGTTCGGAGGTAGCCTCTTCGGTCGCTTCACCATCCTCGGGTGGTTCCGGGATAGGCGGCGTGGTGTTGGCCGAGGCGCCCCCATTGGGCGATATGACCACGCTCAGCGTGTAGTTGGAGATACCCTGGGTGACCTCGACAATGATTCTGAGGGCCTGAATCGTAGTTTCAAAACCGCTCGAATCAACCTGATCGCCCAACACACTCGCCAACTCTCCCGCGTCCGTGAAGTAGCCCGGGCCGCGACTCCGATACACCCCCGCCCCGCCCAGGTAGTCGTTCAATAACTCCTGCTGCACTTCGTCATAGCGGCCAAGGGCGACCATGGCGGCCGGGGTCGCCGCGTTGATGTTGGGGGCACTGTATCTGAGGAAGGTGATGGATTCGGAAAATCGCTGATAATACTCATTCGGCTGACCGAATTCATCGAAGAATTCATCCCGGATCATGTCGATGGATCGCAGTTCCTCCAGCGAGTGCGGTTGTCGCGCCGGCGGTAAAAATCCGAGGTCGTAGCGCTCGTAGTCTTCGGGCCGCGGAGCATCAAACGAGACCGGAGTGTAATCCTCCTGCGACCACCCTAGGAAGGCATCTGCCCAACGTTCGGCATCCGCTTCGATCAGCCCCCAGGATTCGAAGAGCCGCACCCACATTTCGAAATCCATCTGGGCAAAAGGCATTCGACCGCTTTCGTCCACAAACTCCACCTTCACTTCGCGCCCCTCCTGCGGTTCATAGTCCCCCCAGGACAACGGATCGTGCCAACCTTCGGCCGGGCTGTGGAGGCCACCCAGCACATCCTCGAACTCTGCGAGAACGGCCAAGGTCGTTTCCAAGGCGGAATAGGCTTCCATGCGCAGATTGATCCGATCGGCGTCTCGCACGTGCACAATGAGATCGGTGCTCGCCCTTTCGATAAACAGCAGTAGAGCCGTGGTCGCAAACAGCAGCGTGATCATGACGATGACCAAGACGGAGCCCCGTCTGCTCCCGGTTTGAGACCGGGCCTTCTGCAAGTGTTGGCGCAGCGCAGTCATCGTTAGAATGGCGGCAGTCCTTCCCCAAATATCGTGAGTGGCACAATGGTCTGAATGTCCTGTCCGCGGTAGGTAAAGGTCAGCCGGATGCGGCCCGGGGTCTCGAGTTCGCCATCATCTCCCGTGCGCAATTGATCCTCGATTTCCCACTGCTGAAACGCGCCCTCAAAATACTCGTAGGAAATCGCCGAAACCAGCGGCGAAAGCACCATCTGCCGGGGAGAATCATTGGCATAGTCCTCCTCCAAAACCGATCGCCAGTGCAGCACCAAACCCTCGCCGGGCTTGACCTCCAAGGCGGCCCAGACATCGGGCAACGGACGTTCCGGCCACTGCAAAATGCGACTCCCCTCCCGGAGCCCAAACACCAACAGGTCCTCCCGTCGGCCAAAATCGACTTCCACCTCCATCGCTTCCACCGCGGCTACATCCCGGCCCACTCGCGGCGGCAGCGCCGCCGTGCGCAGTTCATTCTCCAGGAACCGCGTGAGCGCCCGGGCGTGCTGGTCAAACAAGCGCCAGTCGCGGCCCCGGCCCCAGAGTTCCGACATCGAGAAAACGAAGGCATTCAGGGCCACGACCACCCCGGCGACAATGGCCAGCGCCACCATGAACTCGACCAGGGTGAATCCCCGTCGCCTCCGACCACCAACGCGTCGCGACTGCCTCATCGTTCCCCCCTCACTCCGGCCAGATACTGCTCGATATCGTCATGCAATTCCTGACGCAGAAGATCGCTTTCGTCATCCTCCGACCAGGTGGGCCTGAGCATCCGAAACCGCTCGACGACGATTTCATTTTTTCCCGCCCGGTTGTCGGCGATTTCGACTTCGAACTCCACGTCGAACAGGTCCGGGATCTGGGTGGGTTCGACGATCGCCCGCCAGATGATTCGGCGCCCATCCTCCGTTTCGAAATCGTCGCCATCCTCGACGTCCTCCAATTCCGGCATCCGAAACAGAATCTCCCGGGCAAAACGCACATCGGCATCCACCAAGCTCGCCCGCTCCGCGTGCTCGTATCCCAACAGTACATTCAAATAGGCCGCGCCCAGCACGATGGCGGCCATGGCCACGATCGCGAGCGCGACCATCGATTCCACGATCGTGAAGGCGCGCTGCGGCCGCTTCACAACCGTCCCTCCTCATTCCGCAGCACCGGAGCACAGGTCCACGGATCAATTTCCAGAATCTCCGGCTGACCTCCCTCGGCCGTCAGGCGCACGCGGAACGGCGTGCAGGTGCCATCCCGATAAAATGTCACCTTAGCCAGGACGCTGGTTTCGATCAGCCGCCCCCCCACCATGATGGTCTCACCGCCACCGGCCACGCCAAGAAACTCGATCTCCATCCGCTTGGTCGACGGGAGCGGAATCGCCCGGGTGGCCACCACGGTGGAGGCCACGAAATGTTGTTCGTCGTTGTCGAAGCTCAGCCCGATATCCACCTCCCGATGCAGGGCCTGTTTCCGAGCCTCTCCGACCGCATACCAGAACACGTCCACCGGAGACTCGCCCCGGTTATTGATCGCCGCTGAAGCTCCTACCAAGAGGACAACCGCCAACAGCCCGATCATGCCGATCACCACCATGATTTCGACCATGGTGAAGCCGGCGAGCGGACCGGCGCCTGGCGAACTGCGGCGGGTGGGCATGACGCCGCTCATGCGGGACGATTACCAGTTACCGATGTCGTCTTCGGTGCCGGCAGTCATGTCCTGCCCTTTCGAAAACAGATCGAAACCGCTTTTGTTGTTGGTGCCGGGATACCGGTATTCATAAGGCTGCTGCCACGGATCCAACGGCAGCTGACCGCCCTTGACCTCCATGTAGGGCCCCTTCCACCGGGGAGCGTTCTGCGGCTGGACAATCAGGGCCTGCAGCCCCTGAGCCGTGGTGGGGAAACTGCCGTTGTCGATCCGGTAATTGGTCAGCGGTAATTTGAGCGTATTGTTCACGAACAGCTCGGCGGTTTTTTCCTGTCCGCGCCCCAGACTACCCCCGACATTTTGCAGGAGCACCGTGGCCAAAAGGCCAAGGATGGCGATCACCACCATGATCTCAATCAAGGTGAATCCGCGGTGGATCGAACGAACGGAAGAGACTCCAGAAAACTTCATGAGATGCAGAACTACCAATTGAACGGTGATGGTGTCGAGAACGGGCTCGATATCTCAGGTTATGACGTCTGCGCGCCGCTTAGGTTTCATAATCCTATCACTATCCTGCCCGTCACGGGAAGCTAACGGTCTAACCTGAGACTAACTTTGGTTTTGTGAGCCGCCCCCTCTAAAAACACCGATGGTAGCCTTTCATATGTTGCTTCCCCTAGGCATTCAATCGTCCCGGTTCTGGCGAATCGGTATTCCCCTAATCGCCCTTTGCTCCTTTCTCGGAGCCTCACCTCGGGAACGGATCTCCCTGAACGACGGATGGCGGTTCTTTAAATATGCCTCCGCGGAGGACGCCGACGATCTGATCTATGACGTCCGTCCCGAGGTGGAGAAAATGGAATATGCCCGACCGGCCGATGCCGAACCCACCGCCGGGCTCGATATCGAAGCCGACCGACTGGTGCTCAAGCCGTGGATTCTTCCCAGCGCCAATCCCTTCATCAAGGACCCGACCGACCACCACGCCCGCCCGCCCGGCAACCCCGGCGGCGACTTCCCCTTTGTGCAGGCCGGTTTTGACGATCAGGATTGGGAATCGGTCCGCCTGCCGCACGACTGGGCCATTGCCGGCCCGTTCTTCACCGGAGATGAACCCGCAGTTGGCGGCGGCATGGGTCGTCTGCCCAGCCCCGGCGTGGCTTGGTATCGACGCACGCTGGACATTCCGGCCGAGGATGCCGGCCAACGCATGTTTCTCGATATCGACGGGGCCATGTCCTACGCCATGGTCTGGTGCAACGGTCAGCTGGTCGGTGGCTGGCCCTACGGCTACACGTCCTTCCGGCTCGATCTGACCGACGCGCTGATCCCCGGCGAGGCCAACCAACTGGCCATCCGCCTCGACAATCCGCCGTTCTCCTCGCGCTGGTATCCCGGCGGCGGCCTCTACCGCAACGTCTCGCTGGTCAAAACGGCGCCCGTGCACGTGGCCCACTGGGGAACGTTCATTCAGACCCCGCAGGTCTCGCCCGAATCCGCCGATCTTCATCTCCGGGTCACGATCGACAACGACGGCCGCGCCCCGGTCACGGTGACCGCCACCACCCGTATCCATGAATTGGATGCCGAGGGCAACATTGCCGGCGAGGCCGTGTTCACCTTCCCCTCCCAGGCCGAAAGAATTCCGGCCGGCGAATCGGCGGCTCTCTCCCTCTCCGGCACGCTCGATCATCCCCGCCTCTGGGGACCGCGTCCCCACCAGACGCCGCATCTCTACGTCGCCGTCACCACGCTCGAACAGCAGGGTAACGTCGTTGACGAATATCGCACCCAGTTCGGCATCCGCTCGCTCGAGTTCGATCCCGATCGCGGCGTCCTCGTCAACGGCGAACACATCTACCTCCAGGGCGTAAACCAACACCACGATCTCGGCGCGCTCGGCGCCGCCTTCAATCTGCGCGCCGCCGAACGCCAACTCGAAATCCTCCGCGAGATGGGCACCAACGCCATCCGTCTGGCGCACAATCCTTCCGCCGCCGAGCTACTGGACCTCACCGACCGCATGGGATTCCTCGTCATCGCGGAGAGTTTTGATGTCTGGGAGCGCAAGAAAACGCCGCTCGACCACCATCTCATTTACGAGGACTGGTCCGAGGCCGACATGCGCGCCTTGGTACGGCGCGACCGCAACCACCCCTCCGTCATCATGTGGAGCACCGGCAACGAAGTGGGTGAGCAATACACTGGCGACGCCGGCGTGCTGGTGGCCCAACGCATCCACGAGATCACCAAGGACGAGGACCCCACCCGACCCACCGCAGCCTCCTTCAACTACGCCAAAGCCCACATGCCCCTCACCGGCGTGATGGACACCGTCACGCTGAACTACCAAGGCGAGGGTATTCGCAATGCGCCGGCCTACGCCCATCTTAAAGGCATCAATACCCCGCCAGTGTATCCCGATTTCCACGCCGCCCATCCTGGCAAGGTGATCATCAGCAGCGAAAACGCCGCCGCCGTCAGCACCCGCGGCGAATACCTGTTTCCCGTCACCCCCGGCATCAGTGCCCCGGTGGAGGACGGCAAGGGCGGCGATCCGGTCAACGCGCACGTCAGTGCCTACGACCTCTACACCGCGCCCTTCGGGTCCTCGGCCGACAAGGTGTTGGGCTCGCTCGCCCGCCACCCGTTTGTCGCCGGCGGCTTCATCTGGAGCGGCTGGGACTACCTCGGCGAGCCGACTCCGTATTACTCGGCGCGCAGCTCCTATTTTGGGGTGATCGACCTGGCCGGATTCCCCAAGGACCGTTTCTACATCTACCAGGCCGCCTGGCGGCCCGATCACCCCATGGTGCACATTTTCCCGCACTGGAACTGGCCGGAACGCGTCGGCGAGGTCACGCCCGTGCACGTCGCCACCACCGGTGACGAGGTGGAGTTATTTCTCAACGGCACCTCCCTCGGCCGCCGGACCAAGGGCGACTACGACTACCGCCTGCGCTGGGATGACGTGATCTACGAACCGGGCACACTGCGGGCCGTGGCCTACAAGAACGGTGATCCTTGGGCGGAAAAGACCGTCTCCACCACCGGACCGGCGGCCGCGCTGCAAGCCTCGGCGGACCGGGCGGTCATCACCGCCGACGGTGATGATCTGAGTTTCGTGACGGTGCGCGTGGCCGACGCCGCCGGCACCACCGTGCCGCGAGCGGGTCATCCGATTTCGTTCACCCTTGAGGGACCGGGGGAGATCGTGGCCACCGACAACGGCGACCCCCGCAGTTTTGTGCCGTTTTCCTCAACGGAGCGAAACGCCTTCAACGGCCTCGCCCTCGTCATTGTGCGCGGCCTGCCCGGTCAACCCGGGGAGCTCACCCTCACCGCCAGCAGTCCCGACCTTGCGCCGGCGACCCTGACGCTGTCGACCGTGGGCAAAGCCGACTGATGCCGAGGGGCGCTCGTCCGCCAAAACCGCCCCTCCCGCCCTAAAAAGAAGTTGGCCGGTCACCTACCCCTAAGTGACCGGCCATTTGTTTTCTTGGTTACCCCAAAATGTTCCTGCTAAGCGGGAACAGGCCCCAACCTGCCCAGCTTTTCCCATCCGTCAACTAATCCATCATTACAGTTTGGTAACATAATTGGAATCGGAACAAAGACCAACGGCACGCCCCTGGCCACCCGACGCTTCTAAAGTATCCGCTGCACCGCCCCTTGCCACCCGAACATCAGCTGCGCGACCTCTTCCGGCGATCGCTGGGGCCGGTATTCCCTAAAATTATCACCATCGGCATTCTCTCGGACCGATTCGGCGGATGTTCCCGCGCCGATCCGACCCGCCACGACTGCGCCGAGAGCGGAGCATTCCGCGACCGCCGAAACCCTTAAATTCACGCCGGTCACATCGGCGGTAAACTGCATCAGGAAGGCACTCACCGTCGGACCGCCATCAGCCGAAACATTCGCCAAGGGAATATCAGCTTCGGCTCGCATGGCGTCCAACGCATCGCGCACTTGATAAGCAATCGATTCGTAGCCCGCGCGCGCCACGTGTCGTTTGTCGCTGTGACTGCTCAGTCCGATGATCGCCGCTCGGGCCTCCGGGGCCCAGTGGGGTAAACCCAGTCCGGTGAACGCCGGCACAAGATACACGCCGCCATTGTCCGGGACGGCTGATGCCCATTGGTTCAATTCCTCCACCTCTGCAGCCAAACCCAATTGATCGCGCAACCAAGTCAGCGTCGAAGCCGCGGAAACGATCACCCCTTCGTAGGCATAAGCCGTTTGGCCCTTGAGGGTCCAGGCAAGCGTCGTCAAAACCCCCTGCGACGAGAAGCGCGGGGTGTCTCCGATATTGAGTAACAACGACGACCCGGTGCCAAAGGTGACCTTGGCGCTGCCCGGTTGGTTGCAACCTTGAGCCAACAGCGCCGCCTGGGAATCACCCATCACCCCGCGAATCGGCAACGGGTTTGGCCAGCGGCCCTGGAGGGTGGTTTCGCCAAAGTCCGCGGAGCTGTCGCGCACTTCGGGCAACGCCGCCATCGGCACCCCCCACATTGCGCAAAGCTCGGAACTCCACCGCCGATCATTGATGTCAAAGAGCAGCGTGCGACAGGCATTCGTGCCGTCGGTGGCAAAGACTTCCCCGCCCGTGAGGCGATGAATCAAATAGGTGTCAATCGTGCCCACCACGGCCGAACCGTCGCGCAGGCGGGCCGCGATCTCCGGCTTTTCCTCCATGATCCACTGCATCTTCGAGCCGGAAAAATAGGGATCGATCTTCAGGCCGGTCCGGGAGTGGACCGGCGACTCATCCCCCGCCGCCAGATGGCGTTGGCAGATGTCGGCACTGCGGCGGCATTGCCACACGATGGCGGGATGCAGCGGCCTGCCGGTGTCTCGGTCGAAAATCACAAGTGTTTCGCGCTGATTCGTTATGCTCAACGAGGCGACTTCCGACCAGGTCTCGCCGTGTCGAGCCGCCAGCGTTTCGAGCACCGCGACGGTATTCAGCCAGATCTCCTCCGCATCGTGTTCCACCCAGCCGGGTTGCGGATAGTGCTGGGCATGCTCGCGGGACTCCCGATCAACGACCTGTCCGGCCGGGGTAAACAGCAGGGCCTTGGTCGCCGAGGTGCTTTGATCGAGCGCGAGATGAAGCATGATTTAAGCGAGGAGGTCCCGGGCGGTTTGGCCCAGACCTTCCATGGAGATGCCGTAGTGGCGGAAAATATCGGCCTGCGCCCCGGTGACCGTATCCTCATCGGGGATGCCGACGCGGCGGAACTTCGGGGCCAGTCCGGCTTCGAGCAGCGTGGCCGCAACGGCGTCGCCCACGCCGCCGTTGATCAGATGCTCCTCCACCGTGACGACGGCCTGGCATTCCCGTCCGGCGGCGAGCACCGCGGCCGTATCGAGCGGCTTGACCGAATGCAGACTGAGCACGCGGGCGGAAATACCCGCGGTCTCCAACTGCGCGGCGGCGAGCAGCGCGTGAATGACGGTTTCGCCGTTGGCAATGAACGCGACATCGGAGCCTTCGCGCAGCACGCGGGCCCGGCCGACGGTAAAGTCACCAGTCGTGCCGTCACCGGAAAGATGATACATCGCCGCCTTGCCGAAGCGCACGTAAACGGGACGCTCCGCCGTGGCCGCGTAGCGAATCGCCTCGCGGGTCTCAAAGTTGTCGGCCGGCACGATGATCTGGATGTTGTTCACCGCCCGCAGGGCGGCCAGG
>CAKZMS010000543.1 GCA_937128785.1 uncultured Opitutaceae bacterium
ATACATGATCTGGGCGTTGGTCTGGGAGTGTTCCACCGTCACGCCGTAGCCGCTGGTGATGGTAACTTTGGGCGCATACGTCAGAGACAGGTCGATGCTGTTCCGATCATTGAAGCGATAGCCAAAACCGCCGGTGTAGTGTTCCTGTATCACGGCCGGGAACAGGCAGTTGAGGAATTGGCTGGGGATGGGGTTGTTGCCGTAGTTGAAACCCGCGCGCAGGGTCAGGTTTTGCGTGGCCTCGTAGGCCGCGCCGAGTTGCACGACGGTCTGATCATCCCAATTTTGATAGAGGACGGCGTCCATCTCTGTGCCGGCAAAGGGACCGTTGGCCGCATCGCCACTGGCGGTGAAGTTCATCGCAAATTCCTTCATCACGTCTTCCCACATGATCTGTCGAACATCGGCGACGAGTAGCCAGGCCGGGGTGGGCCGGTAGGCAAAGCCTGCGCCCAACAACGCCGGCCACTGGAAGTTGCGAACTTCGATATCACCACTGAGCGCCTGGGGCATCTTGCCCATCCCGGGAATATCCAGCTGGAAGGCGAGGGAGTTGCCGGGAGCCTTGAGATCACCGAGATCGGTCTTGGAGTGATAGGTGAGGCCAAACGTGAACTGCTCGTTCACTTCGTAGGTAAGGCCGAGTTTCCCGGCGTAACCGTCGCCGGAAGCCTCCCCGGTGAAGTCATTGTCATTGGTGAAGTCGAAGTAGGCGTAATCCACCCCGGTGCCGGGGGGCATCTGCCCCATGACCTGGAAGAAACTCTGCACCAAGGTGCCGGATGCGGTGCCGAAATTCTGCAGCCGCGGGTCGACCAGATCGAAGAACTGCGCGCCACTCATGGCCATTTGCAGGTCCATGCCGGCCCACACATAGTCGACGGTTGCTCCGAGTGTGAGCTTCTCGTTTACCCGGTAGGACAGGGGCACGATGGCCCGGCCCACGGAAACTTCCGTGCGATTGACCAGATCGAATCCCAGGCCCCGCCATGAGTCCGGTTCATATTCGCACCCCATGCCTCCTTGGCCGAAGATGCCCAAACCGTAGGTGAAGTCACCGGCGTTGCGGGCGTAGCCGAATGCGGGCATGTAAAACGTGTTGGCCGAGGACTTGGCGGGGGCGCCCCCGGGACTGATCGCCACGATATCCGGACCGAGCACGCCCAGCGCGAGATCGAGTCGGGCTTGCTCTTCCATCAGCGAAAGCGTCGCGGGATTGTTGATTACCCCGGCGGTGCCATTGTCATAAGCAAGGGAGGCTCCGCCCATGGCAGTGGCAACGGGGCCGTAGCCCTCCATATTCATGCCGTTGGTGGCGAGAGCGCGAGGGAGGAGACAAAAAGCCGTGGCCAGGGTCACGACGAGGGAGGAGAGGCGCATCAGAGAGTTCATGGAACGGGACGCACGCGGCTGGCGTGGAGTTAAGGATTAAGGGGTTGGACCAAAGCCTCCTCCTTTTCAGCCCAACCGGCTCCGCATCCCTTGGTTCACATGCACTAAAAATTGTTAAATACGCATATACTCATAAATAAACTGGCCACATTTCCCAAACAATCGCTCCTAGCTATGTTCGAGCTCCTAACTGAATAAAAAAGAACCCGGACCCGTTTCCGGACTCAGGATCGGGGTTCGATTCAGTTTAAAATCGCGGCGAACTCGGCGGAAGATAGGACCACAGGTTCGTAGCTCGCGCCGCGTCTTTGGAGATTTCGCACGAATGCATTCAGGTGATGTTGGCTGCCGGTTTCGAGTTGTTGAATCACGCGGCGGGCCGTGGCGTCCTCAATGAGTTCTGCCAATTCGCGCAGGTCGGCGATATCCCGCTCCTCGATCAAAGCTCCGACTTTAAGCGCTTCGATTTCGCTTTGCTGACCGCGAGCGATGAGGTCGCGTTGCATTGTCGCCAAATCAGGATTGGGTGCGATCTCTTCGAGATTGATGCCGGCGGCTCGAAGCAGGTCGCGCATAGCTTGGGCGTGGCGATCCTCGGCCCGGGGAATGTTCTGGAAGGGGTGGGCACTATAGGTTTCGCCAAGAGTGCGATAGACGTTGGTGGCGAGATTTTCCTCCTCCCATTGCAGGATCAAACGTTCGCGAGCCTCGGGGGAAAGGCTGACGGCGTCGTTTGCCACCTTCAGATCCAGCCCGCATGCACCACCACCGTCACCGCCTTCACCGCATGCCCCGGCGTTGCAACCGGAGGTCACGGGCTCGGGCCCAGCGCTGGTGCTACAGCAGCCGCCGGCGTTTGGGTTGCCACTCCACAGTGGAGACAGGGCAAGGGCGAACGAGCAGGCGAGGGTGATGATCAAGCGTCGGGAGTTCATGATGAGGTTGGTCGTGAGGGGATTTTTCAGGGAGTCACCGAGATACGAATGAGTCCGCGCCAGTCGCCTTCGGCGTAGCCGGTGGCGGTGTCCAGCGGATAGCGTTGTGCCAGGGTGTTCCGTAGGTCGGCCGAAAAGGAGTCCGAGTCTCCGTGGCAGGCCAGACACTGGGCTGCGACGGAGAGCGGCTTATAGACCCGAATTTCCTCGGGCTCGCCGGATGGCCCGGCGAGCTCCTGCACCAGCAGAGGAGGAAGGGGTTTGCCGGTTGAAATAATGCGGGCCACTCGATCCAGAGCGTCCTGCTCGGCGGGGTCGGGAGAGTTTGCAGGATTGCGCACCTGCAGGCTCGTGCGCTTGACGGCCGTGACCGCAGAGGGTCCGTCTTGTTTGCTTTGGTAGGTAAGTGCGGGGGCTTGAGTTTGGCATACTTCGACACCGTTGGTGGGCCCACCTTCCTGCACGGCCTGCGTCAGCGCACTGGACAGATTGGTGACCAGGATTTGGAGGGTCGCCTTGGCGTCGTTGATCTGGTCGGCGATCGCGGGATCGGATGGCTCGAGCCACTGCGGGGAACCCTCATCAGCGCCTGCGAGCCAGGAAGAGGCGGAGATCAACAGACTCGCGGTGGAGGCACGGAAAAGAAACGGAGGGAATATCTTCACGGGGTGGAATCCGGGGTGTCTTTATTGGCCATGAAGTAGAGCACCGGCACGGCCATGCGGCTGATGAAGAGAGAAGCGATCTCGCCGAACATGAGGCTGATCGCCAGGCCTTGAAAAAGCGGGTCGGCCAGAATCACGCTCGCGCCCACGACGACCGCGAGGGCCGTCAACAGCATGGGCCGGAAGCGCACCGCGCCGGCGTCGACCACAGCGTCCCGGAGTTTGAGTCCGTCCCGGCGGCGGAGTTCGATGAAATCGACCAGGATGATGGAATTGCGCACCACGATGCCGGCTCCCGCCATGAAACCGATCATCGACGTGGCGGTGAAGAATGCGCCCATCGCCCAGTGGGCCGGTAGGATACCGATGAGCGAGAACGGAATGGCCGCCATCACCACGAGCGGGGTGACGTAGCTGCGGAACCAACCCACCATCAACATCGCGATCAGGATGAGGACGGCGGCAAACGCGATACCCAGGTCGCGAAAGACCTCCAGCGTGATGTGCCATTCGCCGTCCCACTTGATGGACGGTTGGGTATCATCCGGGGGCAGGTTGAGGTGGTAGATATCGAGGTCTTCGTCCCGCGCGCCGTAGTCGCGGGCATCGAGATCGAGTAGTTTCAGGTGCAGCCCAAACAACGCGTAGGCCGGACTTTCCACTGCCCCGGCGACATCGGCGGTGACGTAGGTGACGGATTTCAGATTCTTGCGATAGAGGCTGCGCTCGCGCACCTCCGGCTTAACCGTGACGAGCTCGGAGAGCGCGACCAACGGGGCCGTGGAATCGAGGTCGGAGCGGACCTGCAGCGCGAGCAGTTCCTCCGGGGTGGTACGGGCACTGGCGGGAAGCTCCAGAATGATATTCACGTCCTCCCGCTCATGGGGCTGGTGCAGGAGATCCACGGTCTGACCGCCCACCGCCAGAGCCAGCGTGCGTGAGATGGTGGCCGTGCTGATGCCGTGCAGCGCCGCCTTTTCCTTGTCGACGACGTAGGTGAGTTTGGGCTGCGCGGCTTCGACATACCAGTCCAGGTCGACGACGCCTTCGGTGTCGGCCATGATGTCGCGCACCTTGGTCGCGAGGGCCAGGCGTTGTTCCTCGTCCGGGCCGTAGATTTCGGCGACGATACTCTGCAGCACCGGCGGGCCGGGCGGGACCTCGGCGACGACGACGACGGCACCGTGTTTTTCGGCGATGGGTGCGACGTCGAGGCGGATGCGTTTGGCGATCGCGTGGCTTTGGTCTGCGCGCTCACCTTTGCTTACGAGGTTGACCTGGATATCGGCCACGTTGGGTCCGCTCCGCATGAAGTAGTGCCGCACGAGGCCGTTGAAGTTAAAGGGCGAGGCGGTGCCGCTGTAGATCTGGTAGTCGCGCACCTCCGGGTGGGTTGCGATGGCCGCGGCCATTTCCTGAGCGATGGCCGTGGTCTGTTCGAGGGTGGTGCCTTCCGGAGTGTCGATCACCACCTGGAACTCCGACTTGTTGTCGAAGGGCAGCATCTTGATCTGCACGGCGCCGAAGAGGACCAAGGCGGTTGATCCCGCCAACAGCACGAGGATGCCGACAAGGAAGGACCAGCGCCAGCCGGCACTATCGAGCAGGGGGTCCATCACCCGGTGATAAAGACGGGTGGACCAGTCGTTGTGCTCGCCATAATGGCCGTCATCGGAGGTTTTGGGTTGGTTGGCTTGAGCGGTGAAACGGCGCCGCAGTACCCGCACCGCGGCCCAAGGGGTGATGGTGAAGGCGATGACCAACGAGAACAACATGGCGGCCGTGGAACCGATGGGGATGGGCCGCATGTAGGGCCCCATCAGACCACCCACGAATGCCATGGGGAGGATGGCGGCGATCACCGCCCAAGTGGCCAGCACGGTGGGATTGCCGACCTCGTCCACGGCTTCCAAAGCGACTTGGCTGAGTGATTTTTCGCGCGCGCCCGGCATGCGCACATGGCGCACGATGTTTTCCACCACCACGATCGCGTCGTCGACCAGGATGCCGATGGAGAAGATCAGCGCGAACAACGTGATGCGGTTCAGCGTGTATCCATAAAGGTAGAACACCAGCAGGGTAAGGGCGAGGGTGGAGGGGATGGCGAGGAGCACCACCAACGACTCGCGCCAGCCGAGGAAAAAGAGGATGAGCACGGCGACGCCAAACACGGCGATACCCATGTGCAGGAGCAGCTCGTTGCTTTTCTCCGCGGCGGTGTGGCCGTAGTCCCGCGTGACGGTCAATTCGACGTCCGCCGGCAACAGGGTGCCGCGCAGGGTGTCGATCTTCGCCATGATTTCGTTCACGACGTCGATGGCGTTGGCACCCGGTCGTTTGGCCACGGAAAGGGTGACGGCCGCCGCCAGTTCCGTGCCGGGGGAGCCATGGAGCACGTAGTCGACGGGTTCCTCGGCGGTGTCGCTGATGGCGGCGACATCGCGCAGCGCAATGGGGCGGCCCTGCCAAACACCCACTACCACATTGCCCACATCCTCGGCATCCCGCAGGAAACTGCCGGTCTCGAGTAGGATCTCCGTATTGGCAAATGGCCGGGAGCCATGCTTGTGCGCCTGATTGGCTCCGGCGATCGCCCGGTTGACGGTTTCGGGGGTCAGACCGCGGGCGGCGAGAGCGGCGGGATCAAGCGCGACCCGCACCGCCCGACGGACCCCGCCGATGAGTGTGGTTTCCGCCGTTTGATCGACGGTTTTGACCGCCTCGTCGAGTTGCGCACCCAGACGGCGAAGGGTGAGATGATCCTGCGTGTGACTGTGCAGGGTGAGGGCGAGAATCGGCACATCATCGATTGTCCGGGGTTTGATCAGTGGCTGGCTGACCCCGGGCGGGATACGGTCAAAGTTGGCCTGCAATTTTTGATTCAACCGGATGAGGGCCGCCTCGATGTCGGTGCCCACGACAAAGCGCACGATGATCATCGCACCACCCGGAGATGAGGTGGAGTAAAGGTATTCCACGTCGGGGATTTCCCACAGGAGTTGTTCCATGGGACGGGTGACCCGGTTCTCCACTTCAGTGGGCGTGGCACCCGGCATGCGGACGAAGACGTCGATCATGGGCACCTTGATCTGGGGCTCCTCTTCGCGCGGCAGTTGGAGCACGGCGAACAGCCCCAGCAGGATCGAGGCGATGACCGCGATGGGCGTCAGCTTCGAGTCGACAAACAGCGCCGCCAGGCGGCCACTGATGCCGAACCGCGACGAGGGGGGAGAGGCGTGGGTTGAGGCGCTCATCTTCGTCGCATCAACGGTTCACGGGTTGGCCATCCCGCAGGTGGGCAGGAGGCTGCGTCACGATGGTCTCGCCCGGATTGAGGCCCGAGAGAATGATGGCGCGGTCGCCCTCGGTGCGACCGACTTTCACGAGCCGCATCGAAGCCCGACCGTCGGCCACGACGAAGACGCGTTGCATCTGGCCGAAGGCTGAAATCGATGACGTGGGCACCGCCATCAGGGTGGCGGTTTGGTCGGGCCAGGACACCCGCACGAACTGTCCTGGTGAGGCCGCCGTGCCGGCCGGCAAAGCGAGTCGCACCAACCGGCTGCGCGTGGTGGCGTCGGCGGCGGGCGCTACTTCGGTGATGTTGGCCGCCACATTCCGCGCGTCGTCGAGTTCGATCCCAACGGTCTCACCCACGGGCAGCAAGGTGAGGGATTCCGGAACCGCGACCTGAACCTCTAATTGAAAGCCCTGGATGGCAAAGAGCGGGACACCGGGAGCGGCGAGATCGCCGGTTTCGGTGAGGCGGCTCGTGACGACACCGGAGAAGGGGGCGGTGACCTCGGTCTGCGCGAGGCGGGCGGTTGCTCCCTCCAGGTGGGCGGCCGCTATACGACGTTGGTCCTCAAGATTCTGCACCGTTTCCTCGGTGGAGGCGCCGCGGGCCAAGAGGTCGGCTTCCCGGTGGTGGTTGCGGGTGGCAAGATCGAGAGCGGCGCGGGCTTGCGCGACGGCTGCCGTGAGTTCCGGGGCGGAAATGCGCACCAGGACTTCACCGGCTTCCACGGCTTGGCCAACGGCGGGACTGGCAGTCACCGTGCCCATGATTTCCGCCGCGACGGTCGCGCGGGACGTGGCCTGGATCGTGCCCGGAAGTCGACGACTGGGGGCCTCCGTTTGGGTGGTGACCGTGGTGGTGGCGACGTCAATGGAGGGCTGGGAGGCAGCCGTCGATGCGGCGGCTGAATCCGCCCGGTCGCCACAGGCAGTGAATGCCAGCGAGGCTGCGGTGGCGGCGATAAGAGGGAAAAGCGATGGTTTCATCGGACAGAGGGATGGGTGGAGATGGCAGAAAATTAAGGGAGAATCGGGAGCCCGGCAGCCCGGCGGAGTTCGGCCACCGCAATGCGTTCGGCGGCGGTCGCCACGGCCCGTCGCACCCGGGCAGAGGTGAGTCGGGTTTCCACCGCAATCAGTTCGGCGGAGAGGAGGGTGCCGGCTTCGAAGCGTTCACGCGAAATGCGGGCCGCCTCGGCGGCTTGGGTGATCAGGGTGGCGGTGACTTCGAGTTGTTCGGCGGCGAAGGTATGGGCGAGTCGGGCCCGCTCGAGCTCCAGTTCGAGACCGAGCTCGAGTTGGCGCTGGGCGGCCACGGTGGCGGCGAGATCGGCGCGGGCTGCGCGGATTTTACCCGTCGAGGATTTGCCATCAAAGATCGCCCACTCGGCTTGTAGTCCGGCCAGCCAGGAGTCGCCGTCGCCGGCGAGACGCCAGCCTTTGTCGAGTTGGTAGGAGGCGAATGCGTTGATGGTGGGACGGCGGGTGCTACTGGCGGCGTTCACAGCCGCGTCGGCGGCCTCGCGGTGGGCGTCGAGGGCATGGCGTTCGGGACGCTGCTCAATGCTGACCGTGGTAGGAGCGGTGAGCGCGGGAATGGCCGGATCATCGTCGACCAAGGCGAGGGGGGATCCGGCGGCGGGAGACTGACCCAACAGGTAGAGGAAATGCCGCTCCGCCAGGGTGGCCTGTTGGCGGGCCGCGAGATGTTGTTCCCGGGTCTGCGCCAACTCGACTTCAAGGTTGAGAAGTTCACTTTTGAGCAGTTGCCCGGATTCAAAGCGAAGCTGGGCTACGCGCAGCGACTCTTCGTAGGTCGTAACCGCAGCGTCGAGGGCGGCGACGGTTTCCTTCGTCTGTTGGATGTTGAAGTAGGCTCGAACCACGGCGGTATCGAGCTGGGCAAAAGTGACCTCACGGTCGCGCTCCGAGGCGACCACCCGGGACTCCGCGGCGGCTTGGTGAGCGGATACCCGTCCGCCGGAATACAGGTTGTAGGCGATGGTGCCGGTGAGGTTGAGGTTATCGACCTGTCCAGGGTCGTTGAAATCGATGTCGGGCGTGAAGGCGCCTTGATTGAGGATGGAGCCGAACGCCATCATCGGATTGTTGGTCTGGGTGTAGCCGGCGCGGAG
>CAKZMS010000544.1 GCA_937128785.1 uncultured Opitutaceae bacterium
GTCGTTGAGGCCGAGGTTGAGAATGGTGTCCATCATGCCCGGCATGGAGTCGCGGGCGCCGGAGCGGACCGCGACGAGCAGCGGGAAGCCGGAAGCGTCACCGAACTTGGTGCCCATGTTCTGCTCCATCTTGCGCACGCCGGCCTCGATCTGGCCTTGGAGCTCGACCGGGTATTTGCGGCCGTTGTCGTAGTAGTGCGTGCAGACCTCGGTGGTGACGGTGAAGCCGGCCGGCACGGGAAGGCCGATGCGGCTCATCTCAGCGAGGTTGGCGCCTTTGCCACCGAGCAGGTTCTTCATGGTGGTGTTGCCGTCAGCTTTGCCGGCTCCCCACGAATAAACGTATTTCGGTGCCTTAGGGGCGGATTTCTTCTTCGCCGGAGCCTTGCGGGTCTTGGCGGAGGTTTTCTTGGCCACCTTTTTGGTGGTCTTCTTGGCTTGGGTTTTTGCTGCCATATGGATCAGTTGTTGAGAGAAATCGAACGCGCCGTTTTGAAGCGTAAAAGAGAGATCCCATAGGAGGGTTGGCGTCCCTGTCAACGTCCGGCTTGAGGCGCGGGTCCGTGCGACGGTGAATGTTACCGGATTGAGACGTCCGGGAGTGATTTCGTGGATTGCATCAAGCGGAGGGGCAGGGTGGCATGCGGGCATGTCTGAATCGTCGAATACGTCGCTGGTGCGCTGTGGAGTCGTGGGGGTGGGATCGCTGGGCCAACACCATGCCCGGGTTTATGCGGAGCATCCGGCCGTGGAGCTGTGCGGCATCTTTGAAACCGATGATGCCCGCGCGGCGGAAATTTGCGAACGTCATGGTTGTCAGCGCTTTGATTCGCTGGAGGCGCTGGGGGCGGCCTGTGATGCGGTCTCCGTGGTCGTGCCGACGGATCTCCACGAGAAGGTCGCTTTGGTCCTTCTGGCGCAAGGATGCCACCTGCTGATCGAGAAGCCGATTTGCGCCTCGCTGGAGGAGGCTGAACGGGTGCTCGCGGCGGCCAAGGCGCACGACCGGATTGTCCAGGTGGGGCACATTGAGCACTTCAACCCGGTGATGGGCTTTCTGGAGAAAGAGGTGGTGGCGCCGAAGTTCATCACCGCCGAGCGGTTGGCTCCCTTCACTCCCCGGGGTACGGAGGTGGGTGTGGTGCTCGATCTGATGATTCACGATAGCGGCATCATCCTGGAACTGGTGCAGTCTCCGGTGGCCAAGATTGAAAGCGTGGGCGTGAACCTGGTCTCGCCGACCGAGGACATCGCGAATGCGCGCATCGAATTTGAGAACGGTTGCGTGGCAAATCTCAGCACCAGCCGCATGAGCCTCAAGAAAGTGCGGGAGATTCGGGTGTTTCAGGAAACAGGCTACTTCTCCTTCGATTTCATGCGTCAGAGCGGTCACCTCGTGAGGACCACCGGCTTGCTGGATTACGCGGGCAAACTCACCACGGGCGCCGTGGATCCGACCGACTTATCGGCGCTGCCGTTGGAGCCGGTGCCGATCGAAAAAGGCGAGCCGCTGGCCCTTGAACTGGCTCACTTCGCCCAGAGTGTCGCCAATGTCCATCAGCCCAAAGTCGGCGGAGCGCTGGGACGCCAGGCCCTGGAAGTGGCCATCACGATTACCGAACAGATTCGGGCGGCCAAAGCGGCCGGTTGAGTTCGCCGCCGGATTACGATGAGCCACGCGCTGCCATTTCGATTGTCGGCCCCGACGGATGGGCGCGTTGATTTGTTGGTGATCGCCGCTGAGCATTCCGGGGATCAACACGCCGGGCGCATGGTGGCAGGACTGTTGGCGGCCGAACCGGATCGTCGGGTCTGTGCGCTCGGTGGCCCGGCTCTGGCGGCCGGGGGAGCGCAATTGCTGGAAGACCTCACCACGCAGTCCACCATGGGATTCGCCGTATTTGGCCGATTGTCGTTTTATCGGGCGCTGATGGCGGAGGTGGTGCGTTGGGTGGGCGAGCACCGACCCAAGGCGGTCTGTTTTATCGATTCCTCGGGTTTGAACCTGCGGATTGCGCAAAAGCTCTTTAATGCACGGATTGCGGCGAAAGCCGGAGGACCGACGCGGCTCGTTTATTACATTTCCCCCCAAGTCTGGGCGTCGCGTTCGGGGCGGCGGTTCAAGATGGGATGGCACCTCGATGCGCTGGCTTCGATTTTTCCGTTCGAGAAGGACGTGTATGCCGACACGGACCTACCGGTCTCTTTCGTGGGGCATCCGTTTGTGGCGTCGGATTATCGTCCGCCGGTGGCGTTGGATCCTGAGGGCCCGATTCTTTTACTGCCGGGAAGCCGCCAAGGCTTGGTGCAGCGGTTGATGCCGGTGATGGCCGAGGCCTTTCAGCGGGTCGGTGGTGATCGCAAGGCTCTGGTCCTTTACCCCAGTGAATCGATTGAGGCTCAGCTCACTGCCATGAACCTGCCGCCGGAGATTGAGCTGCGGGCCACGGTCGAACACGATGATCCGGTGGGGGCATCAGCGGTCCTCACCACCAGTGGGACGCTGTCGATGCACTGTGCCTTGGCGGGGATTCCGGGAGTGGTCACGTTCAAGACCGATCCACTCACTTATTGGCTCGGTCGGATGATCGTGAAGGTGAAGTTTATCGGTATTTCCAATCTGCTCCTCCAACGGGAAATGTATCCGGAGTTGGTCCAGGGCGCGGCCTTGGCGGAGGCAATGGCTCGGGAGCTTCGCGCTTCGCTGGAAGATTCCCGGCGGCGGGCACGAGTTGCGGAGGATGCTGCCGAGTTACGCGACCTGTTATCACAGGCCACCGATGCGACGCCACCCGACTGGATCGCTCGGCAGTTGGCATCGTAGTCCGAGACTCAGTTCCCGGACTTATTGGCTGGGCGCCGCGAGCCAGCCAATTCTTCAAACCACGCCAGCGCGGCATCGATGTGGGGCAGGTGGTGGGCGTGTTTTCCGTCGAAGTATTCCAAGCGCACGTGGCGGGCTCCCTTTTTTCGCAACCCGCGGCGCACGTCT
>CAKZMS010000545.1 GCA_937128785.1 uncultured Opitutaceae bacterium
AGGAGTCGGTAACGCCCGGGCCATAGCAGCGCCGCTGTGCCTGCCGCAATCAGCAGACCCCAGATCAACACGGAGGTGCTCGCCGTGCCACTCATCGGCATCGCCAGATGCAAGGCCTGCCCCACGCCGGCCAGCACGCCGCCCATCTGACCAATGCTACCCGCCAACATCGCCAGCACCACCCAAGCGATCCAATGCAGCCCCAGCGGCTTCACTCCCGGCAGGCCCGCCAGCAAGCCAAACGACGTTTTGCCCGTCAAAATCGCCGCCCGGCCAATCTCCAACTGCACGCTCACCTTCACGATACAACCCAGCAGGATGATCCACAGCAGCCAGAAACCCGCCTCGGCTCCGGCAATGGTCGTGGCGATCAACTCACCGGACCCCACCACCGAGCCGGCGATAATAATACCCGGGCCGATCTCGCGCAGCGTGCCTTTTAAGTCGCGCGGGGCTTCGCGGGTTTGATCGCTGGAAGACGCGACAGAATCAGGTTCCAAAGTGGAGTCACTCATAGGAAAAAGAGAGGTAGGAGAATGGGGTGAACGAAAAATTCGTCGGATTCGAGGGGCACCACCGACAATCCTCCTACCGCAAAGGCTCTCTCATCAGATTACGATTACATTTTGAATACAATCTGGCCCCCGCCGCCAGGGAGTGCCGCTGGACCGACCACCTGATCTCAGATGCCTAATCCTGAATCCACCCCCGCACCGGCGGTTTCATCGCCGATATCGGTCGCTTCGTCGCCCATCGCGGTCTGGTAGGCCTGGTGCAGTTGAAACGTCTGCCAGGCGCCCAGTTTTTGACCAAACTGTGCGCCCAGGTAGAGCAAGCCCCCGATCACAAACATCGAGCCGGTGATCCACAGCGCCCACGGTTCATCTCCGAGAAACAACTGCACGCCGCCGTAAATGCCGGAGAACATCGCGACCACTCCCGCCATGATGTAACCAAAAATATACTGCGCCCACACCTCGTGCGCCGGACCATAGACGCCGGTGATCTTCGACTTGGCTTCGCCAATAGCGAGTAAGCTGATCTGCAGCCGCGGCGACCACCGCTTGCGGAGATGCTCCGCCATATGGATCACCACAAACTCATCCATCGAGCGGACCTCAAAGCTCTCCGCATCCTGCTCGAAATGGTGGGTGATCTTACGACGCGCATCAGCCTCCGGGTAATCGACCTCCTGTTCAAAGCGAGGACGCACCCGGAATCCACTGGTCGGGGGTTTGGAAGGGGTATCAGCCATGAGGGGGTAAGGTTAGGCTCCCCCAACCCAAAGTGCTCGCGCTCGCACCGCAAGCCTCCAGCCGTTGGTGGGATGTCACCACGCGGATGAATTTGATAAAACGGCCGAGTGCCTTCTCATGCGGGCATATGGTTTCATTCCCGCGTTTGTTCGCCCCACTCATCGCCACGGCAGCGCTCAGCTCATGTGCGGTTGCACAGGAAGGTCCCGTTGGGACCGAAAACATGGTGCTCATTCCCGGCGGGACCTTCTCCATGGGTGGTGACCCGGGATTGATGGACGGAGGGTCCCAATCACACGGCACCTCCTACCCCATTCACGACGTTACGGTGGATGCGTTTTGGATGGATGAAACCGAGGTGACGAATCGGCAGTTCGCCGCGTTTACCGAGGCGACCGGCTACGTGACGCTCGCCGAGAAACCACTGCCTGCGGATATCGCCGCCGCGCTCCAGCAAACCGCCGCGGCCAACATCAAAACCCTGCGCTCAATGGCCGCTCGGACCGAGGGCGAGGAACGCCAAGAGATTCTCGCTGCCATCAAACGGATCGAGCAGGCCTCCGCGGTCACTCCTACGGCAGGCTCCATCATTTTCGCCGAGCCCCAGGCCACCCTGCATTCACCTAACGATGTGACCCAATGGTGGCGCATCGAACCCGCCGCCACGTGGCGGGCGCCGGATGGTCCCGGTTCCGATTGGCGGGATCGACCTGATCATCCGGTGGTCAATGTGACCCGCGATGATGCGGCCGCCTACGCTGCGTGGGTGGGAAAACGACTGCCCACCGAGGCCGAGTGGGAGCGCGCCGCCCGCGGCGGTTTGGATCGACAACCTTATGTGTGGGGCGACGCCTTCTCCCCGCAGGGCGAAGGCATTTGGATGGCCAATATCTGGCAGGGACCGTGGCCTTACGAAAACACGGGCAAGGACGGCTTCGTCACCACGGCACCAGTGCGGAGCTTTCCGCCCAACGCTTATGGGCTCTACGACATTTCCGGCAACGTCTGGGAGATCGTGGCCGATCGCTACCACCCCGGCACCTACGCCATGCGCACCGACGGCGTGAAAAACCCGACCGGACCCGATCCGGCCAGCCTCACCTCGCTGCGCCAACGCGTGCCCACCTACGTGACTCGCGGCGGCTCGTTTCTGTGCTCCGACAACTGGTGCCGCGGCTACCAACCCGGATCGCGCCAAGCGCTGGAAAACGACTCGCCCGCCCACCACACCGGCTTCCGCTGCGTCAAGGATGCTGAGTGACGATCGGGCCAAGTCGGCTCATCCAAGGCTTCCCGAACCGGCCTCACTGGCCAACCGCGCGACTACGGCCCGCGCCGAAGCCAAATGTTCGTAATACGAACTTTGAGTCCGAAACTTCATCGCTTGAACCTAGGGATGAGGCTTACCCCAACCGCGCAGCCGGACAGTCGTGAATACCCAATGGCTCGACGCCAA
>CAKZMS010000546.1 GCA_937128785.1 uncultured Opitutaceae bacterium
CCAACCGTGAATCCACACGATGACATCATCCTCTTCATACCAAGGTCGCTCGTAGGGATGCCCCATGGGCTCGAACTCCCAGCTCAGATCCGGCACCGGTGGCTCCTGATTGTAGAGAGGCGGATTCTTGAATCCGTCCGGCCATTCCACACCCACCCGGCGAAAGAACGATTTGATGTGCCGAATCTCCAAATAGAGCGGTTCAGACTGCGCCAACACCCGGCCGTTCTCCTTGAGGCTAACGGTGAGATAGCCATCGCCGGCACTGATGCCTTCGAAGAGCAGCGGCACGAGCGTGCCGTCTCCCGCCAATTCCCATTCAGGAAAATCGCCCAAAGCGATTGACCAAGGTTCGTCCGCCTCAAGTAGAACGGCTCGAGAACCGAACGGCTCGGCCTGTTGTTTGGCCGCCCACTCCGGATCGAGCAAGTATCGCCGGGTGCCCGTCGGGTCCGCCGAGCGCATCATCTGAATTTCCGGACGCTCACTTTCGGAGTGAATCTCGAAGGTGAGCTCCAACCCCGGTCGATCCCACAAATCCATCCAGTTTTTCGATAGTTTGAGATGAAGTCGCGAGAAGTCCTCCAAATCACGTGGCGAGTCCACGATTTCCGTTTTCACGTCTTCCCGCACGATCGGCCAGGACTCAAAGAAATCCAAATCGTCCTGATCGTAATTGGTCCAGAACAGGAAAGGTTGGTCCTTCGAGGTCTCGTCCACCGGCAAACGACCCGACTCACTCGTCGCGGGAAAAATGATTTCACCGTCGCCGTTAACATCGACCCCCAGCTCCAAGGAAAGGGGTTCGGCGAACAGTCCTCCTCCCCCGCCACCCAACGCGGCCAAAAGGATCATCCATGGTTTGAGAACAGACAGACTCACGGGACTGAAAATGAGTCTGGGAACCACCCGCGGGTGACAATTGAAAACGACCGATTCTTGATTCGTCGCGGCCGGGATTCTTCGAGAAGACTACGAAGCCGAATTCCCCGGGGGAACCTTCGGCACCGCGGGATCGGCGATATAGTGCGGAGACATAATCTGCACTCCGGCTTGATGAAATGCCTCCTGGATCGCGGTATTCAGGGCGCTCGTGACCGCCATTCTGGCGCCCGGATCATCGAGGCTGAACATCAGCTCATACTGCACGGCAAAGTCGTTCAGAGCGGTCTGGCGGATCTCCGGCGCGGGATCCTGGGCGACCGCTTCGACTTTGGTCGCGGCGGAAAGCAGTAATTCGTGCACCTGCTGCCAAGCGGTATCATAACCGATCCCCACACTGATGGAAAACCGCACCGATCGCCCTTCCCGCGGGGTCGAGTAGTTCACCACGCCCGATGCCAGCTGTGAGTTCGGCAGACTGATCAGCTCCTCGCGCGCCGTTCGCACCGTAGTCGTGAAGAAACCCAAACGCACCACCGTGCCTTCGTGCTCGCCGGTGCGGATCACATCTCCGGCCCGGATCGAACGCGTGTAGGTGAGTATCAGCCCGTTGGTGAGCTGACTCACGAGGTTGGTGGAACCGAGAGAGAACATCAGACCCGCCAATACCGATACGCCACGAAAGGCCGGCGACGAACTACCCGGAATATAAGGATAGGCGATGATCACCGCACTCACCCAGAGCAGCACCTGCGCGATTCGACGGGTGGTTTCCGCCGTCGCCGGGTCAAAGGTCTCGGTGGTCAGACCACTTTTGGTGATCGTCTCGAAAAATTGATTGATCAGCCGATGGGCGAACCGCGCCATCACGAACACGATGACGACGGCGAACAATCCGGGCAACGCACCGAGCAGGTCGTGGCCCAGTTCCGTCCCCTTCTCCCCCAAGTTCTGCAGCAGGGCCTGCGCGAATGGTTTGGTGGCCTCAAACCGGGATAATACAAAAATGATCCAAAGCGCAGTTGCCACCACGAGCACAACCACGCTGGTGGCGTGCAGGATGCCGCGAACAAAGACAATAAACTGCTGCAGACTGAGTCGGCGCAGGTGGATGGAAGTGATGCCTTTCGACTTATCGGCGACTCTTCGCGCCAACCACTTCTGCAGTTTGCCGCGGCCCCAGATGACACCCGCCACAAACCCGAGGAAAAAGACCGTCCCCAGCGTGAGCCAGAGCATAGGGTTGTTGGTCAGAAATTCGGGGGCATCTCTCACGGCCGACACTCTTGGATCGCGGCAGCTTTTGGCCAGCCATAATCAATCAGCCCGCAGCCCCGGTCATTCGACGTGTTCCGCCCGCTTAAACTCCGACAAATCGAAGTCCCGCTTGGTCAGCTCTTCCACGAGGCGATCGTAATTGCCGGGTTCGATATCCTCCGAGCGCGTCATGATCCACGCCAGATCCCGGTCCGGGTGACCGATGACCGTTTCGGTGTAATCATCATTTACGAAGAGAATTAAGTAGGGCGTGTTCACGACGCCAAAAAACCGCATCCGCCATTCGGCATTCGTTTCGGTGTCGAAGACCGTGGCGACGGGACGATAAACCTTCTCCTGGCCGTAGGGATCATCCGCCCGGAAGCGATAAGTCGTCTGGATTCTGCCGTCGTCCCGCAATTGATACTCTTCAGTCGGGTTGAAGGCATTGGGATCGAGGGGCGTCGGCGTGTAGCCCTGCACATACCAAATGCCCATGAAGCGCTCCAAATCCACGTAGGGCGCGATGGGCATCGGGGGATCTCCCCGCTGAGGGCCCGTGGCACAACCGACAAACAACCCGGACAGGGCGATCGATACGAGAAGGCGGAACACTTGCATGCATCAAGCAAGCCAAGCCCGCGCCGCCCGCCAGTCGGGATGGCTTTTTTCTCCGCGTTTCCCTCCTCCAAAAAGATTTTTCATTTTTCTGTAACTCCGACCGCGGTCTCGGGGTTGTTTTCACGTGGCTTCTTTGTTTTCCCTCTCCGTCTTCCGTCAATCACTGCGTCGTCTGATCCGCGAACGCGGTTTCACCACCACCGCCTTGGTCACTCTCGCCGTCTGCATCGGCGCCAATGTGGCGATCTACGCCGTGGTCGACGCCATCTTGGTGCGGCCCCTGCCCTATCCCGACTCGGACCGGCTCGTAACCGTCCGTAATCTCTATCCCGGAGCCGGCGTGGAAAGAGGCGGTTCGTCGTCCTTGTCCAACTACTACAGCCGCCGGGGCAACCTGAATGGGGTGGAGTCCATGTCCATTATCCAGACCGGCACCGCCGTCGTGGGTGAGGCGGGATCCCCCCAACGCATGAGCCGCAGCCGGGTCTCCCCCGACTTCTTCGACACGATGGGTGTGCCGTTGGCGATGGGACGGACGTTTTCCGAGGATGAGACCATCTACGGTGGCCACACTGTTGCCATCCTCACGCACGACTTTTGGCAGCCTCCATCCGGAGCCTCTCCCCCGCCACCGGGCGCCCCCCT
>CAKZMS010000547.1 GCA_937128785.1 uncultured Opitutaceae bacterium
AGGGGGGCGGCGTTTGGTTCCGCGGGTGAAGGGTGCGGGGCCGTCTCGGTTGCCGTCGCGGTGACGGATGCCGTTGCGGATGAATTGGTCGCGCGTCTCAGCCCGAAGATTAAAGCCCTGCGGATTGGGCCGGCGGCCAATCCGGAAACCCAAATGGGGCCGCTGATCACGGGTGAACATCGCGATCGGGTGAAGGCCTACATCGACGCGGGCGAAGCTGCCGGGGCGACCTTGGCGGTGGACGGTCGAAATTTTCAATCAAGTGAATCGGGCGCCGAAAACGGCTTCTATGTTGGCGGCACATTGTTCGATCGGGTGACGCCCGACATGTCGATTTATCGAGACGAGATTTTTGGTCCGGTGCTCGTGATTGTGCGCTGTGACAACTACCAACAGGCGGTCGATTTGATCCACGGTCACGAGTATGCCAATGGCACGGCCATTTTTACCCGGGATGGGGACACCGCGCGAGCGTTCAGCCACGACATCGAGGTGGGGATGGTGGGGATCAATGTGCCAATTCCGGTGCCGATGGCGTTCCACTCCTTTGGTGGTTGGAAGTCTTCCATTTTTGGGGACCACGCGATCTACGGAGAGGAAGGCGTGCGGTTTTACACGAGGGTAAAGGTGACCACCAGCCGTTGGCCCAGTGGCCAGCGGGAAGACCCGCAGTTTACCATGCCCACCCTGGGTTGAATTTAAGACCATGAAGACGCTCCCCCAATTTAGTTTGCAGGATCAGGTCGTGGTCGTGACCGGAGCCGGACGCGGCATCGGCCGGACCATCGCCCTCGATGCGCATCGCTCCGGGGCGAAGCTCGCCATCGGCAGTCGGACGAAGTCAGAGCTCGAGTCTTTGCGGGCGGAAATCGAAGCCGATGGCGGTGTTTGTTTCTGCCACGAGTTGGATGTGACTCAGGTCGATTCCATTCGAAGTTTTTTCTCCGCGGTGGTGGCTCATTTCGGGCACATCGATGTGTTGATCAACAACGCGGGTTACAATCGGCAGGCTCCGCTGCTCGACTACTCCGAAGAGCTCTACGATGAGATCGTGGATGCCAACCTGAAGAGTGTCTTCTTCTGTGCCCAGGTGGTGGCGAAGCACATGGTTTCGCGTCAGCAGGGAGGCGTCATCATCAACATATCGTCGCAGGCCGGGGTGGTGGGAGCGCCGGGGCGCGGCCCTTACAGCGGAGCGAAGGCGGGCGTGAACAATCTGACCAAAACGATGGCCGCAGAGTGGGCCCCGCATAACATTCGGGTCAACGTGGTGGCTCCCACCGGCACGCGTTCTCCGCTCGCCGAAAAGGCCATGATGGAGAACCCGGAGTTAGCCGAAGCGATCACCACCAAAAATCTCCTGCGCAAGGGTCTGGCCGAACCGGAAGAGATTTCCGCGCCGGTCATTTTTCTCGCCTCGCCCGCGGCGTCCATGATCACCGGCCACACGTTGGTGGTGGATGGCGGATGGACCATTATTTGACCGGACATCACCTCACCTGACTTATGAGAAAACTCCTCATCTTGGGCCTCGTTGTCGCTGCTGGTTTGGCTACCGATGCGGTGGCCAAAGTGCCAGCCGAGCTGTTGGGTTACTGGACTCTCGACGTCGATTCCGGTGAACCCGCGTGGTTGCGGGGGGAAGAGTCGGGTGGGGAACCTGTCGCCACCATGCGCCTCTACGTGGGGCCGGACGGACCTTACAGAGATGCTCGGATCGAGGACGGCGCCCTCAAATTTACGCTACGGGATCGTCGTATCAAAAAGGGGAGCGATGTAATGCTGCAGCAAACAGTGA
>CAKZMS010000548.1 GCA_937128785.1 uncultured Opitutaceae bacterium
ATCCCAAGTCGTGCCGAGTTGCATGAAGATCTGCGCATCCTTCAGGTGCCAGCCGGTCAGTTTGCCCGCCCAACCCCAAGGGTATTTATCGAAGCGAAAATTGTCGCGAACGATGTAGCCGGGATACACCTCGGCCAGTCGCCGCAGCAGTTGGGTCGCCGCGATCGCATAGTGGTCCTCACCGGTCAGCGCGTAGGCCACCCCCAGCGCCTCAATCCATGTGTAGGCATGCTCCGCTTTTTTGAATCCGATGGTCTGCCAGATCGGATAGGTCTCTCCGGCTTCGTCACGGCAGATCAGGTGCGGCCCGACCGTGCCCTGCGGCGTGGTGCGCCGAATCACCCCGTTTTGCGGATAGGTGGTCGCATCGACCACGTGGTCACAGTAGTTGCAGGTCAGTCGGTCGGGTTCCTCCGGCTGCCAACCCCACACGTAGTTCAGCCAATACTCACCACAACTCGGACAACTGGTCTGGTCGTTTGGAGTCGTTTCGGTGAACCACGCCCGCAGGCGCTCCGGTGGCTGAGCCGCCGCCTCGTCGGCCAAGGCAATCATCTCCTCCACCAAGTTCTCCGCCCATGGATACTTGGCGGCATTGGCCTTCGCCTGCGCGATCCGTTCGGGGGTGTAAATGAACGGCGCGGACCTATTTCGCTCCGCGGCCGAGAGATTCAGCAGGCCGGACGCGAGGAGCAGCAGGGAAACGACGAACGGTCTCATGGCGCCAACCATGGGACCGCCCGATCAGCGGGCAAGCCGCGTCATGTCCTCAGCTCATTGTTTTAGCGGAATGAACATCGAAAACGTATCTCCGTCTTTCTTGAAAATACCTGCGGTCATTACCAGCGGTTTGCCGTTCTCGTGATAAATGGTCGGACGCTCGTAGCGGTGCACCTCGATGGTCTGCCCATCCGTGGTGGTGAATGACTTGTCGGACACTTTGTAGTGTTGGGCTCGTTCCCAAGTGAGGCCGTCCGTCGACGTCACCATGCCCATGTAGCCAAAGGCGTGATAAAGTGAGTAGTAGCGCCCGCGTTCGGCATCATACCAAACCTCGGGATCTTCCGAGTTGTAGTCCTTGACCAAGGGCTCGGGCTGCATCTCCCAGGGGCCCAGCGGATGATCCGCCAGCCACCCCGCCTGCCTGCGGATGATTTCGCCCTCAGGTTGATCGGGCTGGTCACCCCGCACGACCATGAGGTAGCCGCCGTCGGGACGTTCGGTCACGGTGACGTTGTTCACGATGTTGGCGATCGGTAGTTCCGGTTCAATCAGTGGCTGATCGAAGCGCGTCCAAGGACCTTCCATGCTGTCCGCCACGGCTACACCGATGCGTTGGTTGAGCCGCATCATGCCCCTCATCTCGCTTTTATTCCATTTGGACCGACG
>CAKZMS010000549.1 GCA_937128785.1 uncultured Opitutaceae bacterium
AACCCGCAACCGGGGCAACATTGGGCAGCCACCAATTTCCGTTTTCCCACGCCCACTGGGCGCGCCCGGCGTAGGTCGCCAAGCCGGTGATCGCGTATCCCGCGGCAACCCAAATTGGCGTGTGTCTGATAAAAAACGCCCCCAGCAGGCCGAGGGCGATGGCAATGGTCCACACCCAGGCTGATGGCACCGGCCTTACGTAATCATCCTGCAGGATATTATTGAGCGCGTTCGCATGCAGGTAGACCAGGGGCGTGAGATCGCTACGCGGGGTCGTGCCGCTGTCGGTCGCGAACTCGCCGATCAGCATTATGCCGTCTCGGAGGGGCACCGGAGCCTTCGCATCGGGCGCTTTGACCACATGCTTTTGATGCAAATCGATCAGGAGATCATAGTATTCCACGGTGGGCATTTCGCGCCCCAAGGCTTCCCCGGGCTGAATCGGTTCGTAGCGATAATTGAGCAACATCATGCCCGCGCCATCGATCGGGATTCGACGCCCCCCGCCGTTGCCACCCAACTCAATCGCATCATCCAACCGCACCTCGACGTCGGATGCCGCAATCTCCCAGTGGAGCATGGCCGCCTGTAGGGCCAGCGAGGGAAAAACAACGTCTCCCACCCGCACCACCATCGGCATCCGACGCACGATGCCACCGGCTCCCCGCGGCGCGTCCACCGCGCCAATGTGACCGGATTCACGCAGCCCGGGGAACGGCATATCAAAATACTCATCACCAAAAATCTGGTCCAGGCGCCCCACGATCCGAGTCAGTGGCTCCGTCGTGCCAAGTTGACTGGGATCGTCACCCGTCGGCGCGGCATAGGACACCGCCGCAAAGACCGTATCGATGCCGTTTTCCGCGAGGAAATCTGTAGATGCCGCGAAGTCGGCATCTGCGTCTCCATCCAACGGGATGCCATTCAACCCGACCCGGTTTCCGTAAATGATATCCCACACCAACACACTGGGCGACTCGGGCTGAATCAACGCTTGCAGCTGCGCGTGCCACGCCCGGCTGAAAGGCCAGAGTTCAATATTCTTGGTTGACCGGTCGCCGATGCCAATCACCAGCAAGCGCTCATCGGGTGGTGGTTGGCCACGCTCCGCGCGAAGTTGGGTGCGCCAATCGAGGGTCTTCCACTCCATCGCGCGAACCCAAGTCGTCTCCGCCAACCAGGCTGCCAGGGCAAAGCAAAGGATCGGAGCGACATAGATCCAATCGTCGCGGTTAGGGGCCCGGAGCTTCATGCGGGCGCCAGATTGGTTGTCGCCTTCGGCAAATCCAAGGGCGAATTCATCACCTACAATTGATCATCCATCAGCTGGTTCCAGAGCCACTCAGCGATGTCATGCTTGGGAGCGGGACCCTTGCTGCCGGCCCGCCCACCGCGATTCCATAGCGTCACCGCATTGGCATCGGACTCCATGCCCACGTCCCGACCACTCACATCATTAGCCACGATCCAATCACAGCCTTTGGCGATCAACTTGGCCGGGGCCTTGGCATCGAGATCATGGGTTTCCGCCGCGAAACCCACGATCAACTGACCGTTGCGACGACGGCCTCCCAGCGTTTTCAAAATATCCACTGTCGGCTCGAGCTCGAGGGTCGAATCGGTCTCCAACTTGGTCTGTTTTTGATCGGCCCGATACTTGGGTCGAAAATCCGCTACGGCTGCCACGGCGACAAACACGTCGCAGGCCCCGAACCGGCTCGCACAAGCCTCAAACATATCCTGTGCGGATATCACCTGCACCAAATCAACTCCCGCCGGAGCGTTCAATTCGACCGGTCCGCTGACCAAATCTACCTCCCAGCCGCGTCGCACTGCCGCGGTCGCCAAGGCATAACCCATCTTACCACTCGACCCGTTGGTCAGGTAGCGAACGGGGTCCAGGTGCTCGCGGGTCGGGCCGGCTGTAATGAGAACACGCATGAGACCGGTATTTTTCCGCTACCGCCTCCTTCCCCACAAGCCCCGAAATTTCCGGCTATAAACCCGTCACATCATAGATCT
>CAKZMS010000550.1 GCA_937128785.1 uncultured Opitutaceae bacterium
GGATTTGATTTGGTGGTGCGTCGGCGGGATGCCTTGGCCCAGTTGGGTTCGGTGCTGACGGATCGCTACGCGGCGATTGCAGACCAACCGGAGCCGGTGGGTTTTCTTTACGCTCCCCAGATGAACCTGGAATCGGCGGATGCGTTGCGGGCGAAATTGGAGGCAAGTCGGCGGCGAGATCAGGTCATGAAATCAACCGGCAATGGGCCGCACCGGGATGACTTTGAATTCAGCCTGCATGGACAGCCGGCGAAGGAATACGCCTCCGAAGGACAGCAACGCGCGCTGGTGTTGTCGCTGCGTCTCGCGCAAGCAGGATGGTTTCGCGAACGCACTCAGGTTGAGCCAGTGCTGCTGGCCGACGATGTGTTGGGCGAACTGGATCCGGCCCGCCGCGAACGGTTCTGGTCGGCGGTCCCGGAGACCAATCAGGTCATCGCCACCGGCACCGAACACCCCGGAGATGCGCTGGGGGTGTGGCAGGTTTTTGATGTCAAGGACGGCGGCTTTGCGTAGTGCCGTGCTTCAGCCGGCGCTTTGAAACAGACGCCGGCTAAAGCACGGCGCTACGCTGGCTCGCGGAAACGGCTCAGTCGATGCGGCTGATGTAGGTGTAGTAGACGCCGAAGGCTTTGCCGTTTTCGATGAAATCGTTGGTGAGGATGGTCTTCCCGGGAACCAAATCCAACTCGAACACCGCGGCTTCGTCGGCGGCGCTGATCGGCAATTCAATAATCTGGTTGGCGATCTCGAGGCGAGCCAAGTCAGGCGTGATCGTTTGGTAGTCGAAGAGGTCCTTCGGGTTTTCGGCCGGGATGCCGTGGATGGGTCCGGGGCATTCGGTAGGCCAACGACGGAACTCAATGCGGTAGCGGCCGGCCCGCGCGATCTCGAGGGCGTGCTTGTTGTTGCGGCTCTTCAGGCCGGCGGCGACCTGCTCGCATTTCCAGAAGCCGGCGTCCTCTCCGATGGCGTGTTGGATGGTAAGCTTGACCTCCGGCTGGGCTTTATGGCCGACGATGCTGACGGGGAACTCGCGGTATTCGGCATTGGTTTTGGATCGGGCTACGAAGGCGGCGTTGTCAGCGAGTAGAGCCGCCACAATTTCGGGATGCTGCGCGGACAGGTCGTGGTCCTGATGGCGATCGGTCGTGGTGTCGTAGAGCTCAGTGCCGTTCACAAGGCGCCACTTGCCGCGAATGATGGCCGAGGGGTTTACGTCGGCTGGTGGACGCCAGTCCTGATTGTTGTGCACAAAGATGGTGCGCTCGGGGAGTTGGTCTTGTTGGCCGAGCAGGAGAGGAGTCAGGTCGACCCCGTCGAGCTCCAGCTCCTCCGGAACGGCCAGTCCACAGAGTCCGGCCAGGGTGGGGAGGATGTCGACATGGGCGGTGGGGGCTTCGATATCGCGGCCGCCGGTGATCTTGCCGTCCGGCCAACGGAGGAAGAACGGCACGCGGTGGCCGCCGTCGGTGCGGAGACCCTTTTTGCCGCGGAGACCATGGTTGTGGCCGAGCCTGCCATCCGGGCTGATACCGGCGCTTGTGCCATTGTCCGTCATGAAGATGACGATGGTGTTGGCCGCCAAACCGGTTTCATCGAGGAACGATTCAAGGCGGCCAAAATTCTCGTCGATATTGGCGATCATGCCGTAGAATTCGGCATTCAGGATCTTGTCGCCCACGAGGTGACGATAAGGCTCGGCGTATTCATCGGCCACGTAGAAGGGGCCATGGGGGGCGTTGGTGGGGATATAGGCGAAGAACG
>CAKZMS010000551.1 GCA_937128785.1 uncultured Opitutaceae bacterium
TGGGGGGCGCTTTTCCATCCTCTGCCGTCAGCCTGGAACCGGTCGGCCCGGCGGTCCGACCCTACCCTTGGAGGCAATCAGGCCGATCCGCGTCGATGACGCATTTCTGATTCCCCGTGCCGGCTGCAGCACGGCTCTCCGTCGGACCTATTGAATCCGGATACGGTCCCGGCCGGTGAGGCCGGTGGGGAAGCGCTCGCCGTTGATCTCGACCTCGACGTTCTGGATCGGGTCGGCGGTCAGCAGCATGGAATCGGTCTTGGGGAATGCCCGGCTGGAGCCGCGGGAGATGGCGCCTTGGAAAAGTTCGGTGCCGCTCGTCTCGTCGACCATCTTGATGCGAACGTCTTCGAGGGCGTGGACGATCACGTCGTCCGCGGTGGCGACTTCTTCCGTGCCGGTGGCCGTGGTCGCGGAATCCGGATCCGTCTCGGACTCACTGCCGCTCATGGCCTTCACGGCAAATACGATGAGGAGCACCACCACAATGACACCGGCGAGCGCGAGGAGGCCGCGCAAGACCAGGGCCTTGTCGAGGTAGGGCATACGGCTGCCGCCGGGGGGCTGGAAGGTGGCGGGATTGTCTTCCGAGGCGGTATCCTTCTCACCATCTTCGGGCTCCAGGGCCGGGTCCTTGCTGGCCGATCCCACCGTAATGTCCATGCGGCCGTAGATTTCGCGGCTGGTGGATTTGGGCTTGGGTTTACCGTGACCGCGGGCGTTGTAGTCGTTGATCACCTTTTCGGGCGACAGCGCGAGGTAGGTGGCGTAGTTGCGCAGAAACCCGCGGACGTAGATGTCGGGCAGGTTGATGTCGAACTGGTTGCTCTCGAATTTATGCAGGTAATCGCCGCGGACCTTGGTGGCCTCTGCTGCCTCCCGAATGGAAATGCCTTTGCTCTTACGTGCTTCTTCCAGTCGTTCGCCGATAGTCTGCATGGTCCGTAGGGTGTTGAATTCAGGCGCGGTTAGAAACCACGAAATACACGAAAATCACGAAAAGTTGGGGTGAGCATCCAGATTCTACCCGAACCCGGATGAACGAAATGGGGGTTATAGGGTGTCCAGGGCGACCAGGATCTCGCGCGGACTGGAGCCGTTCTCGGGGCCGACGATGCCGTTGTCTTCGAGCAGATCGATGATGCGGGCGGCGCGGTTGTAGCCGATGCGCAGACGCCGCTGGATGTTGGACGTCGACGCGCGCTTGCTGGCTTTGAGCACTTCGAGGGCCTGTTGGTAGAGCTCTTCGTCGTCGCCCATGTCGCCGTCGCCGCCGCCACCTTTGCCGTCGCCTTCGTCGGAACCCGCGCGATCGATCTGCTCCTGCACGTCTTCTTTGTAAAGCGGCAGGCCGTTGTGCTGCTGCATGAACTCAACGATATCCATGACCTCTTCGTCGGAACAGAAGGCGCCCTGCGAACGACCCAGTCGGGCGGTGCCGGGCGGAGAGAAGAGCATGTCGCCCCGGCCGATGAGGTTGTCGGCCCCCTTGGTGTCGAGAATGGTGCGCGAATCGATCTGGGAGGCGACCTGGAAGGCGATCCGGGAGGGGAGGTTGGCCTTGATGACGCCGGTGATGACATTCACCGACGGACGCTGCGTGGCGATGATGAGGTGGATGCCGGCGGCGCGGGCGAGCTGAGCGAGGCGGGCGATCGAGGTTTCGATCTCGGCGGGTGCGACCATCATGAGGTCGGCGAGTTCGTCGATGATCGCGACGATGTAGGGCAGCTTGTCGGGAAGCTCGAGTTCGTCATCGAGGGCGGGATCCACGCCCGGCAAACCGCCTTGCTCCGGGGGGGCGTCCGGCAGATCCGGGGCCGCGTTCCGTTTCTTGCGGTTGTTGAATCCGATGATGTTGCGGACGTTACACTTGGCGAAATACTGGTAGCGCGTCTCCATCTCGGCGAGGAGCCACTTGAGTGCTCCCGGCACCATTTTGGGCGAGGTCACCACCGGAATGAGCATGTGGGGCAGGGTGTTGAACACCTTCAACTCCACCACTTTCGGATCGACCATGATCATGCGCACTTCGTCCGGCGTCTTGGAGTAGACGATGGAGGCGACGATGGAATTGATGCAGACGGACTTACCCGAACCGGTGGCACCGGCGATGAGCAAGTGGGGCATCTTGGCCAGATCGGAAACGAGCGGTTTGCCGGAGACATCCTTACCGAGCGCGATGGGCAGTTCGGCTTTTTGGGAATGCCAGTCCTGTGATTCCAGAATCTCGCGCATGCCGACGGGAGTCGGGTGCTTGTTCGGCACTTCCACGCCCACGGCGGCCTTGCCCGGGATGGGCGCGAGGATGCGCACGGATTGGGCGCGCATGCCGAGGGCGATATTCTTGTCCAGGCCGGAAATCTTTTCGACGCGAACTCCGGGGGCGGGGATCACCTCGTAGCGGGTGATGACCGGGCCGACGTGAATCTCACCGATGGAGACTTTGACGTTAAATTCTTCCAGAATGCGCAGGAGATTCTCCGCGTTGGACTGATGCTCCTCCTCGGTGTTGTCTTCGTGGGGCTGGGCCGGATCGGCCAGCAGCTTGAGCGGGGGGAATTTGTAGTCGCCCCGGGCCTTGGGCTCGGCGGAGCGGGCTTTCTTCGGGGCCTCAGCCTTAACAATGTTGAGTTCGATTTTGTTGCCATCGGCATCGCGCTCTTCGGCGACGGGCTCGGGCGCCGGCATCTTGGCCGGCTTGCCGCCTCCGGGTTTGCCGAGTTTGAGGCCGATTACCTTCGGGGGCGCGCGAGCCGGCTCGGGCTCGGGTTCCGGCTCCGGGGGGGGCGGAGCTTTTGCTTTGCTGGGAGGAGGCGGGGAGTCATC
>CAKZMS010000552.1 GCA_937128785.1 uncultured Opitutaceae bacterium
CGGCGAATCCGACGACCGCCATCAAACCGGCGAGATAACACGTCATCGCGCCAAAAAACTTGAGCAGTTGGCGATGCTGCGGCAGCTCGCGCCGCATGTCCCCAAACTGTTTCCAGGCCAACTGACGGTATGTCTGCCCCGGCGCCAGCTGGCGCGGCTTCGCCCGCTCCTTGAGCAACAGCAAGGTCGCCAAACCGGCGCCGAAGAAGAACAGACCCGTAGCGAGAAACGTCCACTGGGCGCGGCCGTCGCCGCTTTGGATAATCACCAGCGCGATGACCAAACTGATCAAGCCGCCGAGGTAGCCAAACGACCAACCGTAGCCGGAAATGCGCCCTACATTTTTGGGCGTGCTGATTTCCGGCAGAAACGCCGAGCAAATGTTCTCACTCGTCGAGAACGCAAAATTGGCGATCAACAGCAGCCCCAGCATCAGCCAAACCTGCCCGGCATCGATGCCACACATGACCATGGTGGCGGCGGAGCAGATGAACGCGGTAACAGCCAGGTAGCGTTTCTTGCGCGCATGCACATCGGCAACCACCCCGATCAGTGGAGCCAGCAAGAGCACACACACTTGGGACAGCGCCAAGGTCGTGCCCCACCAGCCTTCCGCGTCATTGGCGCCGTCCGCCACCACCGCCTTGAAATAAGGGAGCCCGACAACGGTGATCACGATCGTCGTGAACGCCGAGTTGGCGAAGTCGAAACAGCACCACCCGAAAATTTCCCGACGCTTCACGGGCATCGCTGCGGTGGGCTCGGTCGACGACATGTTCGCAGAACAGAGCAGATCAGCAGTGGGTGCAAGCGACCAAGCAATTGTGCAAAAGTCCAGTAGCTCCGGCATTGTCATATCGTCACGATTGGACTTTCACTTCCCCACCCCATGCCCCCATCCCCGAATTCCGAAACCGCTACGGATTCCGCCCAAGGCTCCGTCAACGAATACGAACGCGAGCCCGTGCCTGCATCCGCCCAAAAGGGGCCGCGCGCCTTTTGGGGCATGTATGCGGGCGAACATACCGCCGGCACCGAATTCATGATCGGCCCGCTGTTCATCGCCTGGGGCGTGGGCGCAAAGGACCTCCTGCTCGGGCTCGTGGTCGGTAATCTCGTCGCCGTGCTGTTCTGGCGATTCGTCACCGCGGAGGCCGCCACCGGGCTGCGTCAGACGTTGTATTTTAAGCTCGAGCAGATCTGCGGCCGCCAGCTCGTCACGGTCTACAATGTCGCGAACGGCCTGTTGTTCTGTTTCCTCGCGGGAGCGATGGTCACGGTTTCGGCGACGGCGGTCGGCGTGCCGTTTCCGCAGGTGCAGATGCCGGCCTTCACCGACACCATGCCCACCGGCTTCGCCTGGACCGCCGCTTGCGTGGCCATCGGCACCCTCATGACCGTGGTGGCCATCCGGGGTTATGGCTTTGTCGCCCGGATGAGCGCCATCGCCGCACCGTGGATGTTTCTCATTTTCGTGGCCTGCGGCGTGGTGACGTTGAAGCGCCTCGGCTCGACCGACCTCATGGCACTGCTGGAACCGGCACCCGGCACCGACCGACAAATCGGTTTTTGGGGCGTCGCGTTCTTTTCCGCGTTCTGCAACGCTGCGATGCACATCGGCATGGCCGACATGTCGGTCCTGCGTTATGCCAAAAAACCTTCCTCCGGCTGGGCCGCGGCCGCCGGCATGTATCTGGGCCACTACGTCGCCTGGGTGTGTGCGGCGCTGCTGTTGGTCTACTGGGTCCGTGAACGCGGAGCAGTCGCCACTGACGGGGTGGCCCCCGGCGTGATGGTGTTCGATGCCTTGGGCTGGGCCGGACTCGTCTGTGTTGTCATCGCGGGCTGGACCACCGCCAATCCCACCATCTATCGAGCGGGCCTTGCCTTCCAAGGGGCATTGCCAAAACTCACCCGTGCTCAGGCCACCATGCTCGCCGGCGGTATCTGCACGATCGCCGGAGTATTTCCGGCCTTCGCCATGAAGTTGATCGGCTTCGTCGGTCTTTATGGCACCATTCTGGCGCCGGTCGGAGGCGTCATTGTCGTGGATTTCTTCTTCGCTAAAAAGTGGGGGCTGCCCACCGATCCCGCCGCCCGCTGGAAGCGCGCGTTCAATCTCGATGTGCTCTTCGCGTGGCTCATCCCCATCGGCATCGCGCTGTGGTTGATGTTTGGCCAGGGCGTCGCCGCCCACTTCATGCCCCTTCCCTGCTGGATCGCCTGCGGTGTCATCTACGCCGTGCTGACCAAACGCTCCGCCGCCGCCAACCCTGCCTGATTTTACGTCCATGAATGCACTGCTCAAATACGTCGGATGGCTCGCCCTGGCCGTGACGGCCATCAGCCCTCTACTCTACTTCACGGACCGGATGACGGATAGCACCTTACGTGTGACCTTGCTGGTGGCGATGGTCGCTTGGTTCGCCGTCGCCGTCATACGCGACCGGCAGATTTCGGATTAACCCCACCAGATCATGATACCTCGGGCGCTCGTTTTCTCTGCACTTCTCTTCATCACGAGCATCGCGGGAGCCACCGCCCCGAACGTGCTCATGATCGCGATCGATGATCTGAACGACTGGGTCGGCGCACTGGGCGGTCACCCGCAGGCCCAGACGCCGCACATGGATCGGCTCGCCGAGCGCGGCATGTTGTTCGCCAACGCGCATTGCCAGACCCCCCTTTGCGGTTCTTCGCGGACCAGCCTGATGACGGGCCTGCGCCCGGGCACGACTGGCGTCTACGGACTCCGGCCCTGGTTCCGTGATGTGCCCAACTTGCAGAACGTGGAGTCGATGCCGCAGACCTTCCGCAAAGCGGGCTACCGCACTGCGCTGGCGGGCAAGATCTACCACGGATTTCCGCCCGATAAAGACCGGGAGAAGGAGTTCGATGTCTACGGTCCGCGGGCCAACTTCGGCCCGTTCCCCGAGCAGAAATTTGTGGAGACCCCCCAGCCCCACAAACTCGTCGACTGGGGCGTATTTCCCGAGACGGATGAAGAGCAAGGCGACTGGCCGGTCGCATCCTGGGGGGTGGAACAATTGTTGGCCGAAAAGGGCAACGACGACGAACGCCCCTTCTTTTTGGCCATAGGTTTCGGCCGCCCCCACGTGCCCTGCTATGCCTCGCAGAAGTGGTTCGACCTCTACCCGGAAGAGACGCTGCAACTCCCGCCCGTGCTGGAAGGCGATCGCGCAGACACCCCCCGCGCGTCGTGGCACCTGCACTGGCAACTCCCGGAGCCACGGCTC
>CAKZMS010000553.1 GCA_937128785.1 uncultured Opitutaceae bacterium
GCACGTAGGCATCGTCCCGATTCACCAAGGTGTTGGCTGGGTGCAGGGACCAAAACGGGAGCTCGTTGTTGGCAAAAAAATCGAGCGCATGTGCAGCCATCTCCCAGAAACGATCGCGGGTGCGCCAGTCCTCGCAGGTGAGATCCGAGTGGGGATGCTTGTAGCCGAAATACCATTCGTTGCCCCACGCGCCACCGAGCATCGCCCCCCAAAGCGCGCCTTGCCTGGAGGGCAAGTGGTCGGGGTCAATGTCGTCCGGCGGAAGTGCGTAGTCGGCCGGGCCGTGTTCGTCGTGTCCCACGATCCACGGGCGACCGGCGGCGGCGGAGGTGTTGCGCCAGTGTTGGACAACGCGATTGGCGGCGTAGGGGCCGATCTGCAGGGCAATCCCATCGAGGTGTCCGGCGGGGCCCATCATGTCATCGTAAGGGAATCCGTTATGGATAACCACGAGATGGTTGTAGGGATTATACGTCTGCCACCACTCCGCGATGGCTCGGCGGGAAATGCTGTCGAGCGGGGGTGTGGGGTGGTTGGGAATCCACTCACCGTTTTCCTCGCCGAGATTCCAGTTGAGGGCGAGCAGGTGACCGAAGCGCGAGATCATCTCGCGGAAATAGAGTTTGGTTTCGAGGCCGAGCCCGCCGTTGTCCAACACGCCCTGGCTTTCCATTTCGGTGAGCTTGATGTTGAGGAATAGGCCGAGTGTTTGGGCGTGGTTGAGCACGATTTCCCACTGATCGAGTTTGGAGACGTCGTAGCGGTCATGCGTGTCGTAGTCGGTGAAGGGCCACACGTTCTGATCGTCGCCGCGCACGTTCATCGTGAGCATCGACAAGGCGTTCATGTTTTTCTTCTCAAGATAGTTGAGCGCGCCGATGATGGCCTTGCCCTTGCCGTCCTGCCAGGTGGGGTCGCCCTCGCGCCAATCACGCTCATGGGCGGACCACGTTTTCACCAGATGATCCTTGTGGCCATCGTCGTGAAACGTGCCATCGAAGTCGGCGTAGGAAAGAAAGTTCTCCGGCGCATCGGGTCCCTGCTTCAGGAAGTATTGGCCGGAGCCGGCGAAGCGCGGGTAGTGGGTGCCGTCGTATTCAAGGCGACCGTGGGCGCGGAAGTCGCGGCCGGTTTTGTCGGTGGGAGTGATGGTGAAGGAGCCCGTGGCACCGTCCATGAAACCGGCGGGTTTGCCGGGGGCGGCCTGCTGGCTGCCGGCGACAAAGCGGCCTTCGCGAAACTGCGCGGTCCACTTCCATTCACCCACGCGGTCCGGCGCAAAATGCGTGCGCCAGACCGAGCCCGCAGTGGCGGACGATTCGGCGGCGTTACCATCGGCAGCGAAGTGCCCCGGAATCACGTAGGTCGTGTCGGTCGCCACGTGGTGAAACTTCACATTGAGGCGGTAGTGCGTGAACGGATTGGTCTCGTCGGTTTCCGATACTTCCGGACCGGCGAAGGAGAGGGTTACCTGGTGCCAGGTTTTCAATTCTCCGGAGAGCGTGGGTTCGGCGAAGGTGGGGAGGGCGATCAAAGCGCCAAGAACGAGTAGGGTAAGGGATTTCATCGGGTATGGCTGGCAGGATGAAACAGCGGTTTCGGCGAAACCGCCCTACCTCTTGAGGACCGTAAACTAACCTTGCAGGCGAAACCTTCGCTTTGCTCAGGCGCGCTCAGTCGCTGGGGTAATAGCTACTCATTTCGGCCCACCAAGTCAGGGTCTGCGAGGTGAAGTCGGCAACGAGCTCGGGGTGGTTTTCGGCGAGATTGTGGCGCTCTCTTAGATCGGTGGAGAGGTCGTGAAGGCGAGCGTCGGAGCCGTCCGGGTTGATGAGGAACTTCCAGTGGCCGAGGCGCATGGCGAGCTGGGGGCTGATGTGTTCCGGTTTGCCCGGCTGGATGCTGCCGAAGGCGCCGTATTCCCAAAAAACGGGGGTGTCGCGAAGGGCGGGTTGGCCCAGCAGGATACGGGAAACGTCCCGGCCGTCGTAAACTTTACCGGTCGGCGCCTCCAGGCCCGCGAGCGTGATCAAGCTGGGTTGCAGGTCGAAGGCGACGACGAGGCTTTGGTTGTCGGTAGTTTGAGCCGGCACGCGGCCGGGCCCGCGCATGATGAAGGGCATGCGGATACCGCCTTCCCACAGGCTCCACTTGCGACCGAAAAACGGGCCGGTGGAACCGGGAGGATTGATGCCCTCGCGGTAGTAGCGTCCCCAGTCGGTGGGGCCGTTGTCGCTGGTGAAAGTGACGTTCGGGTT
>CAKZMS010000554.1 GCA_937128785.1 uncultured Opitutaceae bacterium
GGCGTCAGACCGGTAAGCTCTGACTCAGGCAACCTCCCTCCAAGCATTTACAACTGACCGACCATCCCCGAACCTAAACCCGTTTCCCTGTGCGCATTCTCGCGATATATCCCTATGTCCCCTTCCCCGTTAATCGCGGGACCTATCATCGGGTGTTCAACTTGGCGCGTGAACTCGCCACTCGACACGAGGTGGATCTGTTCTGTCTGGATGAAGATGGAGCTGCCGCGGCGGCCGGACATGAGAAGCAATTTGATTTTTGTCGGCGGGTTACGTTTCACCCCTTCGCCCACCCACCTTGGCCCCGGCTGTTTCCCAATCGGCTCTTCGAATCATTGCCGACCACCGTCACCCACTGGCGCCAAGCGGATGTGCAACCCGCCATCGATGCGTTCACGGCCGGGCAGGACTATGATCTGATTCACTTCTGTGACCTCGTCCTCTGGCCCTACGCCAAAGCGGTGCCGTCCAGCGCCCCCCGCATCATGGATCGCAGTCGGGTGGACCTGCTTTTTCAAAACGAGGAACTCTCCCACCTCACGTTATCCACCACGGAAAAACTACTGCGGCGGGAGAATCTCTGGAAACTGCGGCGACTGGAACGCGAGGCCGCAGACCAGCTGAAATCCACCGTCGTGTGTGGGCCGGACGACGAAGTATTCCTCCGCCGGGAAGTGAATCCCGACGCTTCCATTTTTGTCCTAGCCAACGGCGTCGACCCGACGGTTTTTGACCTGGCTCAATTTCCCCGCCAGCTCGATGCCGCCCCCACGGTGTTGTTCTGCGGCGCCATGGATTACACGCCCAACATCGACGGCCTGAAATGGTATTTCGAAACCGCCGATCCTGAGCTGCGTAACCGCCTGCCCGAACGCCAAATCCTGATCGTCGGTAAGAACCCTGTGCCGGCCGTGCAGGCCTACGGTGAACTGCCCGGGGTCACGGTCACCGGCGAAGTCCCGGATGTCCGGCCCTACTACCAGCGAGCCTGGCTACAGATGGTGCCGCTGCGCATCGGAGGAGGCACGCGGCTCAAGATCGTGGAATCTCTCGCGATAGGCTGTCCCGTGGTGTCGACCACCATCGGAGCCCAAGGACTGGATCTGGTCGACGACGAGCATCTCAGTCTGGCCGATGAGGGACCGGCCTTTGCCCAGGCCATCGCGACATTGCTGAGCGATCGCGCCACCCGCGATCGCCTGGCTGAGTCCGGCCGCCAACGCACGCTCGAGCGTTATACTTGGAGCGCCTTGGGCGGACAGCTCTCCGACTACTACCAAAACCTGATGAAGGCATAAGTTCATGGGCTCTGAAACCTCCCCCCCTCTTACTCTGCCCAAGACCGTCGTCATCCTGGGCGTCCCGTTTCACGACGTGACCATGGCGGAAACCCTCGCCCACATCGACGAGATGATTGCCGCGGGTCGCAGTCGATATCTCGCTACCGCCAACCTGGATTTTGCCGCGCAAGCCAGCCAAGACGTTGAGCTGCAGCGCATCCTGCTTGAGGCCCACTTGGTGTTGTGTGACGGCACCCCGTTGATCTGGGCATCGCGCTGGTTGAAGGCTCCGATCCGGGAACGGGTCGCCGGTTCGGATCTCATGCCCGAGCTCACCGCTCACTGTGCGAAAAAAGGCTACCGCATGTTCTTGCTGGGAGCGACCGACCAGACGCTGGAAATGGCGAGTGAACGGATGCTGGCAGATCATCCGGAGCTCGTGATTGCCGGCAGCTACGCGCCGCCCATCGCCAAACTACTGGACTTCGACAACGAAGCCATTCTGGCAAAAATCCACGCCGCCAAGCCCGACGTGCTGATCGTGTGTTTCGGCTGCCCGAAACAAGAAAAGTGGATCTACATGAATTTGCCCCGACTGGACGTGCCCGTCTCCGTGGGGCTGGGCGCGACGCTCGATTTTGTGGCCGGTAATTTTAAGCGAGCCCCCGTGTGGATGCGAAAAACCGGACTCGAGTGGGTGTTCCGGCTGAGCCAGGAACCCCGGCGGCTCTTCAACCGCTACTGGATTGATCTGCTCTTTTTCGTCACCGGACTACGTAAGCAGCGGGCCACGTTGGAGGAAGGTCGCACGCCGGCCATCAGCGCCGCCACCACCTCCCCGACCACCGCCTCTTCTCCCCAAAATACTCCGGCCCTCGTGCTCAAGTGGACGGGCCGATGCGACGCCGCCCAAGTCGCCGCCAACACGCTCGACAGCCCGCCAGCGGACAGCGGATCGGCGCTGGTGCTGCTGGATCTGGCGGCAGTCACCTACCTCGACAGCACTGCCCTGGGTTTACTGCTGCGAATCTACCGGGAAAACAAAAGTCGCGGTGGGGAATTCGCCCTGCTCGCACCGAGCACCGCCGTTACTGCTTTGCTGGTCGCAATGAAACTCGACCGCCTGCTGCCCACCATCGCATCGGTCAAAGACATCCGTACCCGCTTCGATCAGGAGCAGCAAACTTCGGTGCAATCCCAACGCGAACTCCGGTTGGCGGTGGAGGGAGACATCGTCGCGGGGCGGTGTCCGGGACTGCAGGCCTGGGCGGAGAAAGCCTGGAACGGGCAGAAAACAGCGCGCTCGCTGCAGCTGAATCGTCAGGATGTGAACTTTATCGACAGCTCGGGCCTGGGGTTGCTGCTGAACTTGCGGCGTCTGGTTGAAACCCGGGCGAAAGGGGAGTTGGTGTTGCTCAACATAAAT
>CAKZMS010000555.1 GCA_937128785.1 uncultured Opitutaceae bacterium
CGGCCGGGGAGTATCCCGCTTGTCTCGAGTTCCTCGAACGCGGCTGGATCGATGTGAGCGATGCCATCAGTGAGGTGGTGCCGCTCGAACGCGGTCCGGAGATGTTCGAACGCCTGCACCACCGTGAGGCGGGGTTAAACAAAGTGATCCTTCAACCGAATCCCGGAGAAACCTCAGCATGAGTGAGCTATTTGATTTGAATGGCCAGGTCGCCATCGTGACGGGAGCCAGTCGGGGACTGGGTCAGTATTTTGGCCGGGCACTGGCGGCGGCGGGAGCCGACTTGGTCATCACCGCCCGCAAGGTCGAAGACCTCGCCGACTTTCAGGCGGAGATTGAAGCGAGGGGAAGACGGGACCTCCCCCTCGCCTTGGATGTGCACTCCGAACAGAGTATCCGGGATATGGCTGATGCGGCGCAGGCGCATTTTGGCCGGATCGATATCTTGGTGAACAATGCCGGCTGCAACGTCCGCAAACCGGCGCTGGAAGTGACGTGGGAGGACTGGAACCTCGTGCTCGATACCAATCTGCGGGGAACCTTCTTTGTCGCCCAGGCCGTGGCCCGACACATGGTGCCGCGCGGCTACGGTCGCATTATCAACATCGGTTCCGTTACGAGTGTTGCCGGCTACGCCGGTCTCGGCCCCTACTGCGCCAGCCGGGGTGGAGTGAAGCAGCTGACCATGAGCCTGGCCGACGATTGGGGTGGCGATGGCATTACGGTGAACTGTCTCGCCCCGGGATGGTTTAAGACCGCGCAGAATCAAGTGCTCTACGACAACGAAGAGTGGGTGAAGTATATCTGTGATCGGATCCCGCTCAAGCGACCCGGTCAGCCGCGCGACTTGGACGGGGCCGTCGTTTTTCTGGCGTCTCCATCCAGTGAATACGTCACGGGTCAGACCCTGTTGGTGGACGGCGGCATCAGCACCGGTGCCACCAAGGCGACGGTCTGATTTGCCGATCCTTTTTTATCCCGCAGTGACGGGAGCCCGGGCTGAACGTTTTTTGCGGTCATGGGTTGCGGGGCAGGATCGGCTGACGCTACGTTTCGATCATGACTACCCCGGTTGACCTATCCCTGTCGCGTCGTCGTTTTCTTGCTGCCTCAAGCGTGGGCGCAGTCTCGTTGGCTACCGGCCTGCGGACCCGTGCCGCCGACTTGTTGGGCGGCAGACGAAAGCTGGGAGTGGCCCTCATCGGATTGGGTGGTTACTCCCGCGGACAATTGGGCCCGGCGTTACGTGAGACGAAATTGTGTGAACTGCGCGGGGTGGTGACCGGGGACCCAGCCGGCAAGGGCATGCAGTGGGCGGCTGATTACGGTTTCTCAGCAAAGAGTGTTTATTCCTACGACACCATGCATCGCATCGCCGATGACCCGAACATCGACATCGTGTATTCGGTTACCCCTCCGGGTTTGCACAAACGCGACGTGCTGGCAGGAGCCAAGGCCGGCAAGCACGTGATCTGCGAAAAGCCGATGGCGGTAAGCGTGGACGAATGTGATGAGATGATTGCGGCCTGCGATGCCGCTGGGGTCAGGCTCTCCATGGGCTATCGGCTGCACTTTCATCCCTACCATCAGCGGGTGAAGGAAATCGCCGTCGATGATGCGTGGGGCAGTGCTCCGACCATGACGGGAGGCTTTGCTTACCGCATGGGTAACCGTCGCACCTGGCGGTTTGATAAAGCGCTGGGTGGCGGAGGACAGCTGATGAATGTGGGAATCTACGTGATCCAGTCAGCGTTGATGGCGAAGGGGGAGGTCATGCCGAAGACGGTCACGGCTTACGAAGAGCCCAAGAACCGTCCCGAGCTCTTCAATGAAGTGGAGGACACTATCCGTTGGCAGTTCGAATGGGCCGATGGCTCGCGCCTCGATGGCGTCTCCAGCGGTGACTTTGGGCAGAACGACTTTGTCGCCAAAGGTTCCGACAAGGAGGTCAATATCGGACCCGCTTACAGTTACGATGGATTGCGCATGTCGGAGGATGGTGCGGCCAAGTCGCCGATGGATGGATTCAACCAACAGGCCCACCAAATGGATGGCTTCGCGGCCGACCTTCTGCGCGGGACCCCATCGGTGGTGCCCGCCGCCATGGGACGCCGGGACATCGTGCTGACCTCGGCCATCTACGAGTCGGCCGCCACCGGCAAACCTGTAACCGTTTCCTGATCACGCCATGAGTAGTCTGATAAAATTCCTTTTGGTGGCGGGGATGAGTGTTGTGGCCGGGGCGCTGGGCTTCGCTCGTCCTCCGAATGTGGTCCTCATCATGGCCGACGACATGGGCTACGAGTGTCTCGGCGTGAATGGGAGTCTGTCCTACGAAACCCCTCGATTGGATGAACTCGCCGCCAAAGGCCTGCGTTTCACCAATGCGTATTCCACCCCGCTGTGCACGCCCTCGCGGGTGCAGATCATGACCGGGCGCTACAACGTTTTTAACTACGAAGAGTTCGGTTACTTGAATCCCAACCTGCCGACTTTTGGTCACCTGATGCAGGACGCCGGCTATGCCACTTTGATTGCGGGAAAATGGCAGTTGAACGGCATCTCCCATGGTCCGGAAAAATTCGAGGGCTGGGACGATCCCATGCGCCCCGGCGCGGCGGGATTTGATGAATGGAGTCTGTGGCAGGTGACGCAGCCCAAGAAAATCGCCGAGCGATTCTGGGATCCGCTCATCGAACAAAACGGCGACGTGCTGCACGCAGAGCTCGCGGGTACGTACGGGCCGGATCACTTCACGGAATACATCTGCGACTTCATCGAACGGAAGCGCGACGAGCCCTTCTTTGTCTATTATCCCATGGTGCTGGTGCATGATCCGTTCATCTCCACGCCCGACAGTGTTGATCCGGAAGTAACCGGCCAAGAGGCCTTCGCCGACATGATGCGTTACGCCGACAAGCTGGTGGGCCGGATTGTGGATAAATTGGCCGCCGAAAACCTGCTGGACGATACGATCATTATACTCACTGCGGACAATGGAACCGACCGTAAAATCGTGTCACAAATTGCGGCGCGCGAGATCGTCGGAGGCAAAGGGCAGACGATCGATGACGGGATTCACGTGCCGATGATCGCTTACTGGAAAGGTCGGACTCCCGAGGGTGGCATCACCGATCAATTGGTGGATTTCACCGACTTCAAAATGACCCTGGCTGATCTGACGGGAACGGAATCGAAGGGCCCGCTCGACGGCGTCAGTTTCCTGCCCGCGTTGGAAGATCGGATGGGGCCGGAGCGCGAGTGGATTTTTTGCCACTACGATCCTCGATGGGGTCGCTTCAGATCTCAACGGTCGGCGTTTGCATCCGATGGGCAGTTTAAAGTCTACCACGATGGACGGGTGTTTGCCGTCACCGATGATGTGATGGAAAGCGAACCCTTGGCTGATGCTGCGGTGCCCGCCGATGTGTTGAGACAACTCCGTAACGCCCTCGCGAGTTATCCGGATTTCCCGGCTGAAGAAACGGCGTTTGGTGAACCGCTCTTACCTTAGGGTTCCCTGCCGCCAAGTGCGGTGAAGCCGATCAAACTGCGGGTAAAATGAGGTCTAGCGACGTGGTCACTCGCCGACGGGCCCAAAACCGGTGCCTGATCCTAAAATCGTCCCAAAATCGGGAGCGGCGGGTTTCAGTCGCGAGTCAATTGCAGGTAGACTGAATTTTCGTAAAAATCATAAAGCGTTAATAATCAGTATATAAACTTTTATTTAAATGGTTGGCACGGCGGATGCAAAGTAGAGGGCGAACTTCGGTTCAAGACTCTCAACTCACAACTTACATCAACCCAGAACCTACCTATTCGCTTCGGCGACTTCTCAAAATGAATAAGCTCATCAAATCCCTCACGACCCTCACCCTCGGCGCTTTTGTCTTCGCTTCTGCTGCCTTGGCTTTCCCTAACTCCAAGGCCTCCAACTTGGACAGCGAGAACTGGCAGCCGCCTCAACCGTTGGAGATTATCGCTCCGCAAATTTCGGATGCGCAAGACGGTCGTATCGTCCGCGTGAAACTCACCATCGACAACGAAGGTAACGCTTCGGATGTCACGGTGCCCTTTGCGCATGATCCTGAGCTGAAGCGCAACATCGTGAAAGCCGTCGAGCAGTGGAAGTTCGAACCTGCGATGCGTGATGGCAAGGCGGTCGAAACCCGCGTGGTCATGCCGCTTGAGCTCAAGGTCGACTACAACTCCTAATCTCTCAGTTTGGTCTAGACGGGCCGGGGAGCTTTGTGCTCCTCGGCCTTTTTGTGTCCGCGTGGCGCGGTGAACTTGCACCGCTTACCCCGATCGTAATGATCGCGGTATGGCGCGCCCCCCCATTCCTGAAACCTTAACCAACCATGCCGGCGAGCGTTTGGATTTCGCTTTTCACGCCGGCGACGCCACCCGTTCCGAACTGCTCGTCCTCGGTCACGGGGTGACGGGACACAAGGACCGTCCGTTTCTCATCGAAATGGCAGAAGGCTGGGCCGCCATGGGTTTGAATGTGCTGCGATGTTCTTGGTCGGGCAATGGCGAGTCAGAGGGTGAATTCGCCGAGTCCAACATCACCAAGGAAGTCGCCGATCTGGATGCGATTTTGGGCAAGCTGACCGCGGCGGGCTTCTCGATCACTTACGTCGGTCACAGCATGGGCGGTGCGGTGGGAGTGAGACGGGCGGCGCAGGATCCCCGCATCAAAAGGTTGGTTTCACTGGCCGGCATCGTGCACACGCGTTCGTTTGCCGATAGCGCCTTTGGCCACCTGACTCCGGGTGAAGGCTTGATGTTTGATAAACCAGGACTGGTGCTGCCGGCGGCTTACATGGACGACCTCCATCGGATCGAGTCGGTCATCGATGAAGTTGATCGGATCGCGGTCCCATGGTTGCTCCTGCATGGCACGGCCGACGAACTCGTGCCGATTCAGGATTCACGTGACGCCGTAGATCGAGCGACCGGAGATGTGACGTTCGTGGAACTACCGGGAATCGACCACCTGTTTGCGCCGGATGGGATTCCCCAAGTCGTGAAGACGGTGGGAGAGTGGTGTCTCGATCGGTTTGCCGGTCCCGAGGCTTAGTGCCGTGCTTTAGACGGCACCCTGAAACGCCGGCTCAAGCTCGGCGCTACATTTTCTCAGGCGTTCAGCTCTCAGTCTGCACTGCCGATCTGGGCGAACACTTCGCGATAGAAATCGGGATGGCTGCCCCAGGTCTGTCCGGTGATGATTTTGCCATCCCGGACGCACTCCTCGTTGATCCACGTGCCGCCCACTGATTCCAGTTCGAAGCGGACGTTTTCGTAGCAGGTGAGCTTGAGTCCGTTGCCGATCCCTGCCGCGAGGAGGATCTGGATGCCGTGGCAGAGGGAGAGCACCCACTTGTCTTGGGCGGCAAAAGCTTGGACGATCTCGATGAGCTTGGACTCGTGGCGCAGAAACTCCGGGGCCCGACCGCCGATCAGCAGAATGGCGGCGTAGTCATCCACGTTGACGTCGTCGAAGCTCAGGTCGGCGTCGATCAAGTAACCCGGCTTTTCGATGTAGGTATTCCAGCCGGGGTAGAAGTCATGGATAACTCCGTTGAGTTGCTTCTTTTCGGTGGCGGCGATGACCGCTTCGAACCCTGCTTCCATGAAGCGATGCTGGGCGTAGAGGGTCTCGTAGGATTCGCCGGCGTCGTCGGTAACGATGAGAATTTTTTGGGGCATGATTAAGGGCTAGTGGGGGATGAGGAGTTGTCGAATGTGATCGTGGGAATCAGGTTAAAAGTGATGCGAAATGTTCACTCCGTGGTAGCTGGCTCATGGAACGTGCGCGCGGCGGAGGTGACCGGCCCGAGAAAAGGGAGACCCCACCGGAACGGTTGTTCAACTGCCTCAGGATCCGCGTGAGTCGCGGGCAGTTCCAAAAAATGATCGAAGCTCAGGTGGCGCTGTCCGGTCGATCCGATCTTGGGGTCGAGCACGATCAGCAACTCGTTGAACGGAGCGGTCCGTTTCATGTTCTGGGCCAATCGCCTCACTTCGCGCTAGTCGATTGAGCGATCTTTAATGAGGGCATCCGACCGCTCCAGGTCGCTGCGAGTCACCGGCACGCCGCCGTAGCGGGTATTCACCTCCGCCGCCCCCGATGGCAAACACACCACCAATTAGATGGGGTCAGGTCGTTATATGTTAATTTATTCCAGAGTAGGACGCGGAGAAAAATTATCAAACCAATGAATGATAGGAGATTATCCAAAAAATTAACAAATAACAACATGACCCCTTTTAGAGGACTTCGGCGCCTTGGATGTTCACGTAGAGGGAGTAGAGGGACTTGCTGGCGGTCATGAAGAGGCGGTTTCGTTTTACGCCGCCGAAGCAGAGGTTGGAACAGGTTTCGGGTAGGTGGATCTGACCGATCCAGTCGCCGTTCGCAGCGAGCACGCGCACGCCATCGACGCCTTCGCCGGCCCAGCCCGCGGTCGCCCAGACGTTACCGGCGGTATCGCAGCGCACGCCGTCGCCGCCGCCGGCTTCGAATTGGTGGAAGCGTTGGCGGTTCGCCAGGGTGGTGCCTCCTCGCACGTCGAAAACTTCGATGGATTTTGGGGTGCCGGTGTCCACGACGTAGAGTTTCTTGAAATCAGGCGAGAAGCACAGGCCGTTGGGTTTCACCATGCTGGCATCGACCCGGGTCAGTTCCCCGCTGGCGGGATCAAGACGGTAGATGCTCTCGGGCTGTTCAAACTCGGCCGGGAAGCCTTCGTAGAATCCCATGATGCCGTAGCCGGGATCGGTGAACCAGAGTGCACCGTCCGGGTGGACCACGATGTCGTTCACGGCATTGAAGGGTTTTCCTTCGAAGGAGTCAGCCAGCATCGTGATGGTGCCGTCGTATTCGGTGCGCGTGACTCTGCGGCTTTCGCAACTGATAAGCCGTCCCTGACGATCGCGGCAATGCCCGTTGGTATTGTTGGAGGGTTGGCGGAATACGCTCACGGAGCCGTCCTCCTCAGACCAACGGAGCATCTGGTTATTGGGGATATCGCTCCAGATCAGATATCGTCCGTCGCCGAACCAGACCGGCCCCTCTGCCCATCGCATCCCGGTGTGCAGCCGTTCGATGGCGGCGTTGCCGACGCGGATACCGCCGAAACGCGGATCCAGCACTTCGACGCGGGGATCCGGATAGCGGTAGAGTTTTTCGGCGGGGTGGCCGCGGCCGAGTAGGGGCCAGGTGGCAACACCGGCGGCCAGACCAGAGATAAATTGGCGACGCTGCATGATGGGTTGGCCTTCGCCCGACAGGCTAAGGCGAGTTGGGGGTTCAAAAGAAAACGGGGAAGCGATTCACGCCTCCCCGTGGGAAAATTTCAAAGCTGGATTGTGTATCCGTTTACCAGAACACCGCGTAAAGAATCAGCGTGCCCAAGATGACACCGATGCCGCCCCACTTGGCCGACTTGGAGGGAGTCGCATCGAAGTTGGCGATCTCCGGCATTTTGACCGGCTCCTTCAGGGGGTGAATCGCCGTAGCGGCGGCGCCGACCAGAATGATTAGAACGAAACACAATCCGAGGCGGTCGAGGAATGCCATTTCGCTGGAAAACCACAGGCCGTTATTCGCCAGCAGGGGTCCGCCGATCCACTTGAAGAATCCGTAGAGCACCACGTTGGCCACAATCGCGACCCAGCCAAAATAGCGGGGTGCTTTCGGCACCAGAAATCCGAAGAGGAAGGCTGCCAGAATACCCGCACTGATGAATCCTTGAAATTCCTGAATGAACGTGAAGATGCCGCTGAACGCCGGACTACCGAGGGTCGGCGCAATGATCGAGGCGATGAGCACGAACGCCACCACGAAGGCCCGGCCGGCACTCACCAGTTGGGGGTTGGTCGCATCCTTCTTAAGCTTCGCGTAGACGTCCATCGTCGCGATGGTCGACGCCGAATTAAGCATCGAGGCGAGCGAACTGATCACCGCCCCGGTGATGGCGGCGAAGACGAACCAACGGATTCCCGGGAAGAGCAGGTTGCGCAACAGTGTGCCAAACGCGGCATCGTAGTCATAGCCGATGGCCAGCGTGGCGACGGGGGTGCCACTGGCTCGAGCCGCCGCCACCAAGTCGTCGTTGGAGGCCGCTAAAGAACTTACATCCATCTCGAACGGATCGGCATCTTCGCCGACCAACGAGAGGTTGTGTTGGAACATCTGCGACGCGACCTCGGGGTTCACATCGGCGAATTCCGGGCTGAACGGGAACACCTTCTGCGGCGCGGTCGCGAGTTCGGCGATGACCGGCTCGTTGCCTTTGGCGGCGGAGTCCCGCAAGTCGCCGCTGAACAGGTTGAACGCAAGGATTCCGGGAATCACCACGACGAAGGGGATGATCAGCTTCAGGAACGCCGCGAAGACCACGCCCGATTGACCTTCGGCCAGCGACTTCGATCCAAGGGTCCGCTGCACGATGTATT
>CAKZMS010000556.1 GCA_937128785.1 uncultured Opitutaceae bacterium
AACATGCTCAAGGGGCAGCGGTTGCCCGCACTGACGCAGGCCGTGCTGGCGGTCAGCAAGCTGGTGCAGGAGCAGTTGGTGGTGGCAGTAGTCGGAGTGGGACTGTTGGTGGCGGTCACGCGGTTCCTGCTGCGAACCCAGCGAGGCCGATCAATCTGGGATCGAGTTATCCTCGCGATTCCCCTGCTCGGCGATTTGGCCCTCAAAGCGGCCGTCGCCCGGTTTTCCCGCACGTTGGGCACGCTGTTGTCCTCGGGCGTGCCGATCCTGGAGGCCTTGAGCATCACCCGAGACACCGCCGGCAACGTGCAGGTGGCGGCGGCGTTGGATGATGTGCGAAGCCGCGTGAAGGCGGGCGAGGGACTGGCCGGGCCTTTGGAGGATACGGCCATGTTTCCTGCCATGGTATCGAGCATGATTGAAGTCGGGGAAGAAACCGGTCGCTTGCCGGACATGCTCGATCGCATCGCGGACACGTACGAAGAGGAAGTGGACAATGCCGTGGCGGCGCTGACGGCGATTTTGGAGCCGGCCATGATCGTTTTGATGTCGGCGGTGGTGGGCATCGTGGTGATTGCCCTGTTCCTGCCGTTGGCTCGGATCATTCAGACGCTGAGTTAGCGGGCGCCTCCCTCCCACGGAAGCGTGATGTGGAGATCGGCTCGTTCGCAGGTGAATCGGCGTAGGCGTTTCTGAGACCCGGCCAGATTGCACACTTATTCAAGCAGTCGATGAGCCCTTCGGTTACCCGGACCAGACATTCAGCGCGCACAACTGGTTGAAGCGGATCGACGGATTGGGGTGGTCGCCGACTTACGGCTGCGGTCGCGAATAAGGTGCCAGTTGTTCAATCACCGTGTCGTCGTCGTGGTCACGGGGATTGATCAGGGCTAAATAGTAAGCGGCTCCGGGAGCGTGTCCGGCGGGCGGGATGAACGCTTCGTTTACGCGGGGAACCCACCGAAGATCATCGCCGATCCGAGCCACCATTTCATGGGGAGGGTGGTCGACGTGCAGCACGATGGATAGCAATTTGGCCGGAGGTTTTAAGCCGGCCAACGCCACCGGGAACGCGACCTCTTCATCATCGAGGAACGCGCGTATGGAGGTATCCGCAGGGTAGGGATTGTTGATCTGAGTGGGAGCGGGAAAGAGGGGGTTGCCCTGAGCCACGAGAAACAGAGTCAGTTTGGCATCCATGTCACGGTTTGCCCCTTGCGGTGGATAGGGCTGGTGGCGCTCCGGATAGGGCAGGTGGTTGATCGTGTAGTCCTCGATCGCCGCGGTGTAGTCCCGGTAGGCGGGACCATGTTGCGTGAAACCCTGTTGGTATCCCACGACGCAACTCAGCAGGAGAACAGCCAGGGTGATGCCGGGGATCTTGGTCCAAAGGGAAGGATCCCGGCGCCACAGCATGATCGCAAAAACATAGGCTCCGAACACGGCCGGCAGGGCATACTGCAAGTGCCAGTTGCCCAGATAGGGTCGCGCAAGGGCGATAGGGATCACGCAGAGATAACCAAAGACGACCATACTCGCAGCCAATGCCAGCTGCGGGAGCGCCCTGACCATGACGGAGCGGATGGCCAGCACAACTGTGCTCACCACGATCAGCAGTCCTCCGGCACTGCGGGCGTCGAATTGAAACTCGGTCAAGCCAACGGGTGATCCCCAAAGCGTCGCGCCCAGTGCCGTCAGCACATACCAGAACTCTCTGGGGCTGACCGTGATTTCGGAGGGTGAGGTTTTGCTGAGAAACAGTTGATAGATTACCGCGGCGACCAGGATCAGGCCGGCGATCGACCAAACCCGGCGCTTCCACCCGAGGGGCTTCAGGGCTACGAGCAGCATGGCAGCGGGAAACCCGAAGAAGCCGCCGGCGGAGGAAAATGTTCCGAGCACCACCAGGAGGGTCGCAAGCGAGAATACCGGCACCACTTGCGCGAGTTTTGCGTCCGGGGTCATCCGGTCCATGACCGTCAGCCCGGCGAGCGGAAAGAGAATCGAGAGGGTGAGGGTAACCTGCCAACCCCACAAAAACTCCATGAAGTGCGAGGGGCAGAACAGGAGTAACACCACGGGAAATACGTGGAGGGGGTGGGTAATCAGGCGTCGCCATACCAAGATTCCGATCAGCGCAAAACACCCGATGGTGAGCCGAATGATCCATCGGCTGTCGTAGTCAAAGAGTTCGACGATCGGCGCGTAGAAAACGAACGGCACCCCGACCAAATGTTCGCTGTGCCGGGTGGGGTAGGTCTCCACAAACTGCGCCCAAGCTGCATCCGATTCTCCATCAATGTCGTGTAACTCTCGCAGCGCATGGGTGTAGGTCCACTCGTCGGTCAACGGCAGCGGTCCGGCGAACATCTGCACAAACACCAACGCGGCCAGCACGGGCCCGAGCAAACCGACTGTGGCCAACCACCGACGCGGCTGCGGAGTGGATCCTGAGTCTATCGTTTC
>CAKZMS010000557.1 GCA_937128785.1 uncultured Opitutaceae bacterium
CCACCCAGCCGGCCAAACGGTTCGGCTCCAAAGCCATGTTCGCCGAACTCAAGACCGCCATGATGGCCGCCAATGACGTCCTCGTTTTCATTCACGGGTTCAACGTCGATTGGAATGACGCCGTCGGCTCCGCTCTCGCCTTGCAGGAGAGCCTCAATCAATCGGACGCAGAAGTGACGAACCAATCCGTGGTCGTCGTCCTGTTTTCGTGGCCGTCGGATGGGAAAGCGCTGCCCTTCGTTTCCTACAGTTCCGATCGCGGCGAGGCCCAGGGGTCCGGCGCCGCATTCGGCCGTGGTCTGCTGAAAATGCGCGACTTTCTTGCCACCATTCCCAAACGAGCCGCCTGTAATCGGGAACTCCATCTCGCCTGCCACTCCATGGGCAACTACGTGCTGCAAAATACGCTGGGACGGATGTTTGATCACACCCCGGGGCGAGTCTTCCCCCGACTATTTAGCCACATCTTCATGTGCTCACCCGATGTCGACGATGACGTCCTCGAGCCCAATCAAGCCCTCGGCGATCTGCATCAACTTACCTCCGCCATCACCGTTTATCACAATCGGGGCGACGTCGCTCTCCGCGGATCAGACTACACCAAAGGCAACCCCGACCGCCTCGGTCAGAACGGAACCGCTCGCCCGGCCCTCGTCCACAACAAGGTGCATCAGGTCGATTGCACGCCCATCGTCCCCGGCTTCATGGAACACAGCTACTACATGGACGGCCGGGTGAATCAGGACATTCGCCTGAGCCTGGCCGGACTCAATCCCGCCGACGAGCGCCGCACCCGCACCCGGGATCAGGATCTGCCCAATGTCTGGAAAATGGAGTAGCCGTTCAACCCAGTCGTTTCGCCATGTCTTTGGCGAAGTAGGTCAAAATCAAATCCGCTCCAGCGCGCTTGATCGCGATCAGTGACTCCTCGCTACAGCGAGCCAAGTCCAGCCATCCTAGTTTGGCGGCCGCCTGAATCTGCGCGTATTCACCCGAAACCTGATAGGCGGCTACGGGTTTCCCGGTCTGCTCCCGCACGTCGCGAATGATGTCCAAATAAGCGCCCGCCGGCTTCACCATGATGAAATCGGCCCCTTCGTCCTCGTCGAGCGCCGCTTCGTTAATGGCTTGGCGCCGATTGGCCGGGTCCAGTTGGTAGGTCGCCTTACTGAGCAAACGCGTGCCCGCGGCCTGACTGCTGCCCACGGCATCACGGAAAGGGCCATAGTAGGCGGAATTGAATTTGGCCGAGTAAGCCATGATCGCGGTCTGGGGGCAGCCGGCCTCATCCAAGGCCTCCCGCAGCGCCCCCACGCGGCCGTCCATCATGTCTGAGGGTGCCACGATATCGACCCCCGCCTCGGCTTGGAGGACGGCCATATCGCACAGAATGTCCACCGTCTCGTCGTTGGCCACGTCATCGCCGGCCGCATTCAACACGCCGTCATGGCCGTGCGTCGTGTAGGGGTCGAGAGCCACGTCCGTGATCACCGTGAGCTCGGGTAGGGCAGACTTGATCGCCTTCACTGTCCGCAGAATCAGACCATCCTCGTCGAGCGCATGTCGGCCGTCCTCGGTTTTATAGCGGGCGGCCAATTTCGGGAACAGTGCCACCGCCGGGACGCCTAGCTTGTAGAGGGCGCGGCATTCCTTGACCAAGTCCTTCACGTTGTAGCGAAACACACCCGGCATCGATTTAATCGCCTGGGGAGCGCCTTTGCCGTCGATCACAAACAACGGCGCGATGAAATCGGCCGGAGTCAGGACGGTTTCCTTCACCATCGCCCGCAGACTTGCGGTGCGCCGGAGACGCCGGGGACGTTCGATCAAATCAAGGGGCCGCTCAAATGACATAGCCGACACCTCTACACCCCGAGCATCGAATCGCCACTCTCAAATAACCCGGTCGCCAAAACACAATCATCCCCCGCCAAACTCGACTTTAACCATATTGGTTAAAGTTTTCTCAACCACTCGCCGGCTTTACCTGCACACTCACCCGCCGAAAGTTTAACCAATATGGTTAAACTATCGGCGGGGCATTCGCTCCGAAGTTTTTGAGGGTGATCAGGTTTAGGGGTTGGATTTTAGGGCGAAGAACCGTTCACCATGATGATCACAACGACATGGCACTTCAGCTTCACGATTCGCTCACCCGTTCCCTGCAAACCGTCAAACCGTCCCATCCGGACGGAGTCTATCGGTTCTACAACTGTGGTCCCACCGTCTACGCTGCCGCTCACATCGGCAACTTTCGGTCCTTTGTGGTGAACGATATCATTCGGCGCATGCTCGAAGTGGAGTTCGGCGCGGACAAGGTGCGGCACGTCCGGAACCTGACCGACGTCGACGACAAGACCATCCGCCGGGCTCGCGAAGAAAACCGCTCCCTGGGCGACGTCACGACCGAGTGGACCGCCAAATTCCACGCTGACTGCGAGGCCCTGAACTGCCTGCCGCCTCACGTCGAGCCCGCGGCCACGGATCACATTCCTGAACAGGTGAACATGATCCAGGTGCTGATGGACAAGGGGAACGCCTATCGCGCCGCCGACGGTTCGGTTTATTTCAAAGTCTCCTCCTTCGACAACTACGGTCGCCTCTCCCGCGTAAAAGAGCGCGAGCTCAAAGCCGGATCTGCCTTGGAGGCCGGCAATACCGGCAAGGACACGCTCAGTGTCGACGCTGACGAGAAAGAAGATGGCACCGACTTCGCGCTTTGGAAGGCGTGGAAGAAGGAGGATGGCGAGGTCAAGTGGACCGGTCCCGATGGCGCCGCTGAGGGTCGCCCCGGCTGGCACATTGAGTGCAGTGCCATGAGTAAGAAACACCTCGGTGAAACGATCGATCTGCACACCGGCGGCGTGGATCTGCTCTTCCCTCATCACGAAAACGAGATCGCCCAGAGCGAATGCTGCAACGGCATCGAATTCGCCCATCACTGGTATCACAGTGAGCATCTGTTGGTGGACGGGAAGAAGATGAGCAAATCGCTCGGCAACCTCTACACCCTCGATCAACTCAAGGAGATGGGCCACTCCCCCATGGCGCTGCGCTACGTGCTCTTGGCGGGCCATCCGCGCAAACAACTCAACTTCATGCTCTCGTCGCTGGAGGCGGCGGAAAAGGCCCTGCAGACGCTGCGTGCCTTTCGCACCGCGATCGATGGCCAGGCCGGCGACGACGCTCAATTCGATCCGGTTTTCGCCGCAATGCGAGACGACCTCAATACACCCGGTGCCCTGGGCGCGTTGTTCAGCATCATCAAACAGGGCTCCGCTAACGTCGACGCGGCCAGCTTTGACCGAGTGATGTTTGCGCTGGGCCTCGACCTGACACCGCCAGCGGAAGAGACCACAGTTATTCCCGCCAATATCACCGAGCTCGCCGACCAACGCTGGGCCGCCAAGCAGGCCAAAGATTGGGACACCGCCGACTCCCTGCGGGACGAGATCACGGCAGCGGGTTGGACCATGAAAGACCGTAAGGACGGCTACGATTTGGAACCAGTAGCGAGTAGACAGTAGCGAGTAGCGAGCATACGACTCACTATTCGACCTTAAAAACGCGGCAAATTCTACTCGCTACCCACTACCCGCTACTCGCTACTTTTAATCTATGTCAACCATGACTCCCCTCGAAGAACTGCGGCACTCGTGCTCGCACGTTTTGGCCACGGCAGTGCTCCGCCTCTTTCCCGAGACGAAGCTCGATATCGGACCTCCCACCGACACCGGTTTCTATTACGACTTCGATCTCGATCACAAATTCACCGCCGAGGACCTCGAAAAAATCGAGGCGGAGATGACCAAGGTCATCAAAGAGAATCAGGCCTTCCGCCGCAAAGAAGTCTCCCGCGAGGAGGCCATCGAAATCATTAAGCAGCGCGGTCAGGAGCGTTACAAACTCGGTCGGCTCGATGACATTCCCGCAGGCGAGGAGATTTCTTTCTACGAGAACGGCGAGTTCATGGACCTGTGCGCGGGCACGCACGTGCGCTACAGCAAAAAGATCAAAGCCTTCAAGCTGCTCTCCGTCGCCGGTGCCTACCACCGCGGCGACGAGAAGAACAAACAGCTCCAGCGCATCTACGGCACAGCCTTCCCCACCAAGGACGAACTCGCCGAATACCTCGAGCGCCTCGAACAGGCCCGCGCCCGTGACCACCGCAAGTTGGGCAAGGACCTGAAGCTTTTCGTGATCGATGAGGACGTCGGCCAAGGTCTCATCCTTTGGACTCCCAACGGATCCATCATTCGTCAAGAGCTCCAAAACTTCATCGGCGACGAACTCCGTAAGCAGGGCTACCAACAGGTCTTCACGCCCCACATCGGGAAACTGGATCTCTACAAAACCTCCGGCCACTTCCCTTACTACAAGGATTCGCAGTTCCCCGCCATCGGTGAGCCCCAGGACATCGCCCGCCTCGCGGGTGAAGGCTGCTCCTGCGCCGAACTGACCGCGCGCCTCGAGGCCGCCTCTCCTCACTTTGCGGCGGAGATCAACCGCCGCACGGGTCAGGAAACCATCCCGGCCGACAAGACGATGGATCCCACGGAGATCCTCGATGGCTTCATGCTGAAGCCGATGAACTGTCCGCACCATATCAAGATCTTTGCGTCGCAGCCTCATTCCTACCGCGACCTGCCGCTGCGACTGGCCGAATTCGGCACCGTCTATCGCTGGGAACAATCCGGCGAACTCAACGGCATGACCCGCGTGCGCGGATTCACTCAGGACGACGCCCACCTCTTCTGCACCGAGGAGCAGGTGGCCGAAGAAGTCATTGGCTGTCTTTCGCTGGTGAAGATCGTGCTCTCCACCCTCGGCATGTCCGACTACCGCGTGCGGGTCGGACTACGCGACCCGGATTCCGACAAATACACCGGTGATCCCGCCGTGTGGGACAAGGCCGAGGAAGCCTGCCGCAATGCGGCGAAGACCCTCGACGTGCCCTTCACGGAAGAGCCCGGCGAAGCGGCCTTCTACGGTCCCAAAATCGACTTCGTGGTCAAAGATGTCATCGGCCGTGAGTGGCAGCTCGGCACCGTACAGGTGGACTACAACCTTCCCGTGCGGTTCGACCTGTCCTACATCGGGGCCGACAACCAACCTCACCGTCCGGTAATGATTCACCGCGCGCCCTTCGGCTCGATGGAGCGCTTCTGCGGCGTGTTGACCGAACACTTCAACGGCGACTTCCCGCTCTGGCTCGCGCCCGAACAGGTCCGCCTCCTGCCGATCAGCGATAAGATGAGCGACTACGGCAAAGACCTCCTGGCTCAGCTCAAGGCCGCCGGCGTCCGCGCCGTGCTGGACGAGCATCAGGACAAGTTGGGCGCCAAGATTCGGCGCGCCGAATTGGACAAGGTGCCCCACACCCTGATCCTCGGTGCCAAGGAAGCCGAGGCGCAGGCCGTATCCGTGCGTTCCCGCGCCAAGGGCGATGAAGGCACCCAGCCCTTCGTCGATTATCTGGATCGCGTGAAAACCGAGATCGCGAGCCGCGCCCTGCCCGGCCAGAAGGCTGAAACAGACGCCGGCTGAAGCACAGCGCTAAACGCTACGTAGTGCCGTGCTTTAGCCGGCACTGCTCTGCCTCACCGCCCTGTCCCATGATTACGGTTCGATCGCGATCAGCTTGTGCATCGCCACCACGCGCTGATTTTCATCGGACATTGTCATGGCTACCTCTACCCCAAACCTGCGTTTAATCCCAGGCTGGATCTTGGCCGCGGTGCTCAGCATTCTCGCTCCAGTCGCAGCGGCACGCCAGGAGGCTCAAGTCTTTGTGGATTCCGTGGCGGCACCGGCCTACGGGGAGATGAAGGAGAAAATGAAGACCGTGGGCTGGTCGGAAACAGTCACCTTTGCCGAAGGGCAAATGACTCCGGGACAAATGAACGACGAATCGATCAAAGCCGTTCCCTTCATCGATCTAGTCACCGAACTCGGCAAGGCCATGGAAAGCGAAGGCTACCTCCCCGCCGCCAACCCCGAGGAAAGTGATGTCTTTGTGGTGGTGCATTGGGGCGTGGCCGAACCACCGGATGACTGGACCGATCTCACCGACTTTGATTCCCGCGACGTGACCGACAGTGACAACACCACTCGCGAATTTGACGGCTACGTTTCACCCACCGCCACGGCCGATCCCGACCACATGTCCACGGTGCGCCCGGACATCACCATTCGAGGCAAACAGTCCAAGGCCGATATCGCCCGGCTGCTTGGAATCGAGCGTCATCTGAGTCTTTACACGACCAAGCCAACCAGTCGCGACATCGAGCTGGAGAGCATGCTGGAGGAGCGACGCTACTACGTCGTATTGATGGCCTACGACACCCGTCGACTGCTTAAGGACAAGTCCCACCACTTGCTTTGGACCACCCGCTTCAGCGTCGATTCGCGGCGCACCAATTTCGAGGAGTCTTATCGAGCGTTGGCCCGCGCCGCCGCGCCCTACATCGGCAAGACCACCACGAAGCCTACCGTGCAACACACCCACATGGGGCAAGGTGACGTTACCGCGGGCGAGTTGCAGGTATTGGGTATCGAGGAGGACGAAGCCGACGATCCAAAGAATTGATTATTCGGCCCAAGCCAATGGCGGGGGCGCGGCGAACGAGCTACTGAGCTCGATCCGCTGACCTGTCTGCACCGCAGTCTCGACCGCCTCAATTACTTCGACCACGTGAGCGGCCTGCTCACCACTGGTCGGGTGCGGAGAACCTTCACGCAACCCCTTCCAGAGCTCATAGACCCCTGCGCTCCAGTCACAATACCACGCGCCCGCTCCCGCCGGTTCGCGCACCGCGTTCACCGGCTGGTAGGACCCGCCAAACTTACCGAATTCGATTGGCGCAGTCGCCGCAAACCACTCGGTGCGAATCGAAGCGTCGTCGCCGTGGATCTCCAAACCGGCGCGACGATCCGCCGGTTCCCCCACATAAAAGTTGGCGCTCAACCGAGCTTGCAGTCCGTTGCCAAATTCCAACACCGCCACGGCAAAATCGGTCTTCGTGACGGTGAAAGGCTTGCCGGCCGAGTCCGTGCGATCGGGCAGCAGGATCGAACCCGCCGCGGTCACACGCTTCACTGGTCCAAACCAAGCCGTCAGTAAACTGATCGGATACACCCCGACATCGCCCACGGGTCCGGCCGCGTAAAAAGGTCCGGGATTGGGATGCCAGCTTTCGATGCGGGCCCAGTCGACGGCGGCATACACGACGCGGGGCTGACCCACGCGGCCGTCGCGCACCATTTTCCAAACGGTCTGTTGCGCCTCGCCCAGCCAGGTCACGGGCGCGCAGCTCAGCCGCAGATCCTTTTCCTTCGCCAGGGCGACCAGTTGTTGAGCCTCAGCAAACGTCGGCGCCAAGGGCTTCTCGGAATGCACGTGTTTACCCGCCTCCAAGGCTTTCGTGACCACTTCAACATGAGCGTGTTGGATCGTAAGATTGATCACCACTTCCACCGCCGGGTCGGCCAATACCTCGTCTAACGAAGCGTAGGCCTTGCCGCCGTGTTTTTCCGCCCACTCTTTGGCACGGTCCAAATCCAAATCACTGGCGCCTAAAATCTCGATTTCAGGACGCTGATTCAGTGCTTCGCCGTAGGCACCGGCGATGTTGCCACAGCCTACAACCACCACGCGGAGTCGCTCGTGAGCTGGGGCAGGCGTAGAGTCGGTCCACCATTGCTT
>CAKZMS010000558.1 GCA_937128785.1 uncultured Opitutaceae bacterium
GAGGCCTCGTCGCCCAGGTGATATTTGTTCACGATCGCCTCGATGACATCCGCGGCAGGCTGGGTGCGTCGTTTCACCTGTCGACGTGGCTCGGAGGTTTCCACGCCGCGAAAATCCCCAATCATTTCTTCAGCCAGTTTACTGAAGGGAGAGAGGTTTTTATCGCGGTGGACAGGCATCGGCGAGGTCCAGCCTCTTTAATCGGCCACAGGAATCAAGCGTTCGCCGAGGGCCAGGTAAGCTTCCTCGATTCGGGTGGCATGGAGTCCGTCGTGGGCGTGCACATGGTGGTTGGTAGCGGTTTTCACGACTTCGGTTTCGGCTTTGAGGGCGCGGGCAAAGGCGAGACTGCGCCAGTATTCCGCCCTCGCCAGATCAAGGTCGCCCGCGGCTTCCGCCAACACCGCTCGCGCCACCGCATCATAGAAGAGAACCGTGTTTTCGCCGTAGCGAATGGTTTGGTCGTCGATCGCCAAACGCTGGCGGATGGCGGCGGGGAGATCTTCCCGGTCCAGCACGTCGTCGAGTTGAGCGCGCAACTGCTGAAATGCGGTCACACTCTCGGCGAGGTCGATGCCGTCGTCCGTTGTGGAACGGGTTTTTTCCAGTCGAAAGTGGGTTTTATTGAACAAGGGAAACTCCCGATCCGCGATTCGCTCGGGCAAGTGGTGCCAGTAGCGGATCTGGCGAATGTTGGCGTGGGCGAATTCCAACTGATCGTAAATCGCCTGCATCTCGTCGGCGACCGGTCCGTAGAGGTTGGCAAAGTAAGCGTCGATCTCCGGGGCAAGATCGGCGGTCGCATCCCACAGCATCCGGGCGAAGAGGAAGTTGTTGATCCGCTTCACTCCCAGCAGCCGGGTATCGGTGTGCATGTAATGCATGTGGCGGGCGCCACCGCGATAATACTTGGGAATGTCTTCCTGAATCACGCGGGGATAGATCACGGGCAGGGACTTGTTGACGGAAACGTTGAAATATTCGCCGACGAAAATCTCGCCGCGGTAGTGGCGGTCCGCCCCCTGCGTCCACCCTTGGAAGGCCGCCCAATGGTCCGTGTTGTATTCGGTGCAGGTCGGGTCGTCGATGGAGTGCGCGTAACAGCGCAGGATCGGGAAGAACGTGCCGATGTTGGTACTGTAGTCGAAGTCGGCCGGCAGGGCTCGGGTGGGGGCCGGCAGGGTTTGTTGGTAGATGGGGAAAACGATTTTGATCGGACGTCGCAGGACCCCGGATTCGATCGCTTGGTCGATTGCCTGATCGAGACCGTGCACCATGAGCATGAGGCGGTCGGTGGGTTCGCCAAGGTCGCTGCAAGGACCGCACTGACACCAGACCCCATTGTCGATCGACCAGAAGTTAAGCGAATCGACATCCTGCCACTCGCCGTGGGTCAGCTCGTCGATGATCTTGCCATAGAGAAAGGTCATCGGCTCCGGGTTGGAACTGCAGACATTCATGCCATACATGCCCTCGAACGGTTCGCGTTCACCCGCCTCGTTGAGTCCATACCACTCTGGTTTGGCTTCAAAAAATGTGAGCGGTCTGCCACCGTCCTTAGGCGGGGCGGCAGCGGGAAAAGGCGCGGCGGGATCAAGATACTTTTCCCAATAGTGATGCCCGCCGAACGTGAGATGCATGCCCAGTTTCTGGAGGACGGCCCGGTCCGGTTCGGCGCTCGACCAGTAATTCATGCGGTTGCGCGCCATCCACCGATAGACTGGCTTGTTCCCTTTGTCCTCGCGCACCCAGAAACCGCGAGTGGCGAAGCTGGGCGAGGAAACAACCGGCTCCCCGGGCAGTTCGAGTTGGCTCAGTGTCGGGAGGTGAACTTCGTGGTCTTCGGGCCCATACCACCGCACGCCCAGTGACTCCAAAAACGCGTAGGTGCCATGCAAGGTGCCTACGCGATCCATGCCGACGATGGCCAGGGATCCATTAAGCGGTAGCAAAACGAAACCGCCCGGTGGGAGCGGGCCGGCCTCTTTGGCCATGGCGGCAATAGGGTCGTGGATGCGCGGGTGGTGCTTCGCTTGATCCTGCGTGAGCAGGAAAATGGAAGCGGATGGGAGGGACTCGTCTGGCTCTGCGAATCGGAAG
>CAKZMS010000559.1 GCA_937128785.1 uncultured Opitutaceae bacterium
GGGCATCCAAGTGTCCGCCCCGGCCGTAGAACTTTTCGATCTCGGAAGCATCTTCGTCGAGTTTCGACGGGGAGAACACCATGCCAGGCTGCTGCTTGAGGGCAAAACGCAGGAGCGGTGCGGGAATCTTTTCCGTGCCGCTGATCTCGATCCGGCCGATGCGATACTGCCGGCCCTCTTCGACGTGGATCACGAGTTCAAGGTTCCCCGGCTTGGGATAGTTGTATTCGATCTTCTCCGGCGGAATCGCGATATCGAGATAGCCCTCTTCGCGGTAGTAGTCGCGCAGGAGCTCGAGATCATCCTCGAATTCCTCGTCCTTGAAACGCCCCGTGCTGATCAACCAAGACCATGGCGTCCACTTCTTGGTCTCCATGACCTTCCGCAGCTTGCCCTTCTTGATGTTATCGTTGCCGACAAAATTGACGCTTTTGACCTTAACCCGGTCGCCTTCACGAATATTGAAGACCACGGTACCGAAACCAGTCGATCGATCGCGCTCGATTTCGTAGTAGATGGAAATCCGATTGTAGCCCTTCTTCTGGTAATACTCGCGAATCTTCTCCGAGTCTTCCTTCACCTGCCGCTCGTCCAGCACCAGGTTCTCCTGCGTAGAAATCTGTTTCTGCAAACGGCGGGCCTTCATCTTCTCGTTGCCGCGGAAGATCACCGCCAAGACCCGGTAACGGGGGGTCAACTCAAACAGGAGGTTGACGTTGCCGTTGGGCAGCGACTCGCGACGCACCTCGATGAACTCAAAAAGACCCGTGCGGTAGAGCGAACGAATGTCCCGGTCGATGAGAACCTCCGCGAGCTCGGTATCCGCCTTGACCTGCATGTTGGCGCGGACGACCTGTTCGCTGACATTGGTCGCACCGAGAAAGCTCACATCCACCCGCTCGACCATGGGTGCCCGGCGGGGACCGGCGCCCTGCGCCCAAGCGGTAGCGACACTCCCCACCAAGAGGGTGAAAACTGCGAGTATACGGACGGTCCGCGACAACGGATTACGGTGTGTGATTTTCAAAGCGAGTGATGTCTCGGAGGAACGTAAGCTTCAAGTCTCCTACCGGTCCGTTTCGTTGCTTGGCAACGATTAACTCCGCGGAGTCTGCCGCGACCTGAAACTTCTCATCGGCGTCGCGTGGCCGCGCCAGCATCAACACGACGTCAGCGTCCTGTTCGATGGAGCCGGATTCACGCAAATCGGAGAGTTTGGGCGCCCGATTTTCCTTTTCGGCCGCGCGGTTCAACTGACTGAGCACGAGCACTGGGACATCCAATTCCTTGGCCAGTGCCTTCAAACCCCGGGAAATTTCCGCAACTTGTTGCTCCCGAGGAGTGCGTGGATCGGTGGGACTGAGCAACTGCAGGTAATCGACCACGATAAAACCAAGCGATGCCCGGGCCGCCAAACGACGGGCCTTGGCACGTAACTCCATGATAGTGAGGTGGCTGGAATCATCGATGTAGATCGGAGCCTTGGATAATTCATCCGCCGCGCCCACCAGATCCTTATATTCCTGCCCGCCGGGACGCACGAATCCTTCG
>CAKZMS010000560.1 GCA_937128785.1 uncultured Opitutaceae bacterium
TATTTTCTATTTCATTCCTGCGGACAACTGGACGCTGTTGATAACTCACCAGGTGCTCACCGCCGGTCTCACCGCTCCTCTGATGGCACTTTTCTGGACCATGCTCGCCGATACCGCGGACTACGGACAATGTAAGCTAGGCCACCGATCCACCGGACTCATTCTATCCACCGGCACATCTTCGATGAAGATGGGATGGAGCCTTGGACCGGCGATTGCGTTCTGGATGCTCGAATATACGTTTGGTTTTGTTTCCGCCGTTGACGGGGTTTCCGTGGATCAATCCCCCGAGACCATTCAGGGCTTGAGACTTCTCATGAGCCTGATTCCCGCTGGCATCGCCGTACTGACCGCAGCCGCCGTCTATTTCTACCGCATCGATACGAAGATGGAGCATGAAATGGAGCTGGCGATCGCGAAACAGAAGGAAGACGAAGACGAGGCTGAGCGCCTCGCCGGAGCCTGACCGGCCCTCTTCAGTCTTAAGGTGAGTCGTCCAATACGGTCGTCCCACCGGCAAGTTTATCACCCCCAAACGGGCGGACTTAGGTCCGCCCGTCTTGCTATTTGAAAACAAAACCTTGATTTCCGACGGGCGCCTCTCTTACCGCTCCCACCCCGCAACCGCCGTTTTATGAAGTCACTTATCATCGCCGAGAAGCCCAGTGTCGCCACCGATTTGGCCAAAGCACTGGGCAAAGTTCCCAAGAAAGGCGATGTCTACGAGAACGAAGAATACGTCATCGGCTCCGCTGTCGGCCACCTCGTGGAACTCGAGATGCCGGAGGACATCGACAAGAAGAAATACGGCTTTTGGCGGCTCCAGACCCTCCCGATCATCCCCAAGAAATTCGGGCTTAAGCCGATCAAATCTTCGGAGGACAAACTCAAGGTCCTCAAAAAACAGCTGAAACGAAAAGACATCGATCAGGTGATCAATGCTTGTGATGCCGGTCGTGAAGGAGAGCTCATTTTTGCTTACCTCTATCAACTCACGAAATCCAAACTGCCGGTAAAACGCGCCTGGATGCAGACGATGACTGCCACGGGAATCCGGACGGCGTTCGAAAAACTTCGTGACGGCGACCAGATGACGGGCCTCGCCGACGCCGCCCGCTGCCGTTCGGAAAGCGATTGGCTCATTGGCATCAACGGCACCCGCGCGCTGACCAAACGCATGTTTGGTTCCCGCGCCGGCAATGTAGCCTCCGTGGGCCGCGTCCAAACCCCCACGCTCGCGCTGCTGGTCGCCCGTGAGCTGGAGATCCGCAATTTCAAATCCCGCGACTTCTGGCGGATCACAGCCGAGTTCGATGTCGCCGCCGGAGCCTACGAAGGCACTTATCAGCGCCCGAATTTCAGCAAAGCCGATCAACACGACCGGGTGGACCGCCTCTGGGACGAAGCCGCCGCCAAGGCCGTGATCGAAGCTTGCGCCGGCAATCCGCCCGCTGAAGTCAGTGAGGAAAAGAAATCTTCGAAGCAGATTGCCCCGCGTCTCTACGACCTCACCACTCTGCAGCGTGAGGCCAACAACCGCTTCGGCATCTCCGCGCGTCGCACTTTACAAATCGCCCAAGCCCTTTACGAACGGCACAAGGTCATCACCTACCCCCGCACGGATTCCCGCGCCCTGCCGGAGGATTACATTCCGACCTGCCGTGAAACGCTGCAAAGCCTCACCGGCGATCTGACCGAACACGCCACCAAGCTGCTCGATTCCGGCTGGTTGAAGCCGAACAAACGAATTTTCAACAACGCCCAGATCTCGGATCACTTCGCCATCATCCCCACCACCACGTCACCGGCCAAGCTCGGTGATCTGGAATCCAAGGTCTACGGCATGATCGCCCGCCGGTTTGTGGCCGCGTTTTACCCCCACGCCGAATTCGATGTGACCACTCGGATCTCCACCGTGGCCGGTGAACACAAATTTAAGACCGAGGGTAAAATCCTGACCTCAGCCGGCTGGCTGGCCGTCTATGGCCGTGATCCCGCCGACGCCGCCGTGGCCAATCCCGGTAACAGCAAAGACAAGACCCTGCCCGCCGTCGCGTCAGGCGAAAGTGCCACCACCCGCGAAACCACGCTTCATGCGGAGCAGACCAAGCCGCCGCCCCGCTACTCGGAGGCCACCCTTCTCTCCGCCATGGAAACCGCCGGCAAGCTGGTGGACTCCGACGAATTGGCCGACGCCATGAAAGAACGCGGCCTCGGCACCCCGGCCACCCGGGCCGATACCATCGACGGACTGATCAACCAGAAGTATCTGGAGCGCAACGAACGGGAACTTCAACCGACGGCCAAGGCCGAGCAGCTGATGGAATTCCTCCACGCGGTGGAGGCCGATGCATTGACCAAACCCGACATGACGGGGGAATGGGAATTCAAACTCCGCGAGATGGAGTTCGGTCGCTACGAACGCCCTGCCTTCATGAAGGAAATTGTGGAGGTCACCGAAGGCATCGTCGACCGCACGAAGAACTTTAACGAGGAGGAAGGTGAAACCCGGGTAACCGAGATTATTTCACCGACGGATGGTCAGCCCATGATCGAAACCCTCCGGGCTTATCGCGCTCAGGATGGTAATTTGACCGTATACAAGGTGACCAGCGGTCGCCGCATGGAAGAGGCCGAAATCAAGGAAGTCGTCACCAAGGGTGAAATCGGGCCCATCGATGGGTTCGTCTCCGCCCGCTCCGGCAAACACTTCCCTGCCAAACTCAAACTCGCCGAAGCCGACGACAAAGGCATCCGCAAGGTCACCCTTGATTTTGGTCAGGACGACGAAGACCTCGGTGCCCTCGAACCCTTCTGGACCGATCCCAAATCCGGCGAAGAGCTGTGCGAAGATTCCACCAACTACGTGCTCCGCAAAAAGGAAGGCGACGACTACAAGCGGACTTTCCGGGTCGGTCGTCTGATGTGCCAAAAGGAAGTCACCCGTGAACAGGCCGTGCAAATGGTCGAAAAAGGAAAGACTGACCTGATCAAAGGCTTTATTTCCAAGCGCGGACGTCCTTTCGACGCCTTTCTGCTTAAAAGCGGCAATCGCGTGCGGTGGGAGTTTCCGCCGCGCGAAGCGAAACCTGGGGCCAAAAAGCGCGAACCCAAGAAGTTCGACGCCAATAAATCGACGCTGATCGGCCCCGCTGCCCAATTCGGGGACGAAGGCCAATTGTATGAGACCAAGACCTCATGGATCGTCACCAAGCCATCCGGGGCCGAAAACGAACCCCGCATTGTCTTCGAGCTCAAAAAGAAGCTCTGCGAGCGCGAGATCCTGCGTGACGAGGCCGAATTACTGATGAAAGAAGGCAAGACCGCCCTCTTGGAGGACTGTGTCTCA
>CAKZMS010000561.1 GCA_937128785.1 uncultured Opitutaceae bacterium
TTTGGCTGCCATCAAACCAATCTGCCGGCGATTCAGCTCGATGCTGGAGAGCGCAATGGCCGAAAAGCCCAACTGAATGTCATCATTATCAACCCCCAAGATCGCCACATCACCCGGGATATTAAATCCCCCCTCCACACACGCTTCGGCCACGGCTCGGGCCACGGCATCGTTGAAGCCAAACAAGGCAATGGGCTTCTCCAATCCTTGCAGCCAACCTTCAATTTGTCGCACGGCCTTAAGCGATGGGGCATCACCTTCGGGCAGTTCCGGGAAGATGAGCTCTTCGGGAACGGCGTCCACGCCGGCTAACTCGCTGGCGTAACCGCGCTGCCGCAAACGCGACGAAAGGTGCTGTTGTACGCCGCAGAAGCCGAAGTGGCGAAAGCCGCGGCGCTGAAAGAACGCCGCCGCCATTTGGCCAATGCGCACGTCATCATTAAAAACGTTTTCCACCCGACTCGCATGATAACGTCCTGACACATTGATCACGGGAACTCCCAGACCCACCACGACTCCCTCCTCCGCCCGATTGACGATCCGGGTGATCAAACCATCGAGCTGTAACTTGCGCAGTCGCTTGGCATCGAGCTGCTGAGGGCGGGCCACTTTCACCACCTGAATCTCCGGGGCATCCCGAAAACCCTCCGCCAATCCCTGCAGCACGCCGTGCCAATGCTCTGTCTCAATCGAGAGCATGATGCCGATTCGTTTACGCCTGCGTTCCGTCACGCCTCAAACCATGACTTCGTGCGGAAAATGTAAATGCTTATGCGCCTTATCGTCTCCGGGGTAAGGAGACCGCCTGATAGCCTCTGCCTCCCCCCTAACCAACTATGAGCGGAACCTATCTCGAATCCCTTTTCTCCTTAACCGGTAAAGTTGCCGTCGTCATCGGTGGCACCGGTGAACTCTGCGGCACCATGGCCCTGGGCCTCGCCCAGGCCGGCGCCGAAGTTGTGCTCGTCGGGCGCAATGAAGCGAAAGCCGCCGATCGGCTCGCCCAAATCGAAGCCGCCGGCGGCAAGGCGTGGTTTCACGCCGCGGACGCCACGAGCAAAGCGGATCTGACCGCCCTCCGCGATGCCGTCATCGCCAAATCCGGCCGGGTCGATATCCTGGTCAATGGCGCCGGGGTCAACTCGCCGACTCCGGTCATGGAGATCCCGGAAGACGAGTTTGACCGGATCATGAACGCCAACCTCAAGGGCGTGCTCTTCGCTTGCCAGGTGTTTGGCGAAACCATGCTCGCCGCCGAGGATGGCGGCTCGATTATCAATATCGGCTCGGCCTCCGCCCGCCTCCCTCTTTCGCGCGTGTTCACCTATTCCGCGTCCAAGGCCGCGGTGCACAATCTTTCCAAGAACCTCGCCCGCGAATGGGCCACGCAAGGCGTCCGCGTGAATATCCTCGTGCCCGGATTTTTCCCCGCCGAACAGAACCGCAAAGTCCTCACGCCGGATCGCGTCGAGCAGATCATGGGACACACGCCGATGAAGCGATTCGGCAACTCTGCCGAATTGATCGGCGCCACCCTGTTTCTGGCCAGCAATGCGGCCAGCAGCTTTGTCACCGGCACTGAAATCGAAGTCGATGGTGGCTTCGGCGCCATGACGATCTAGCCCTTTCGCTGACCTCCCACCCAGCAGTTTGTCATCTATTAAATGACAAACTGCCCGAATCACGATCACGATGCGCCCCTTCATCCACGACGATTTCCTCCTGCACTCGGACCCGGCCCAGCGGCTCTACCACGAGTTCGCCGCTGACCAACCGATCTTCGATTATCACAATCATTTGCCCCCGGCCGAGATCGCAGCGGATCACGTTTTTGGCGACTTGGCGGAAATCTGGCTGGGCGGTGATCACTACAAATGGCGGGCCATGCGCACCAACGGCATCGCTGAGCGCTACTGCACCGGCGATGCTTCCCCCCGGGAAAAGTTCGATGCCTGGGCGGCCACCGTTCCGCACACTTTACGCAACCCGCTCTATCATTGGTCGGCCCTCGAACTGAAGCGCTATTTCGATATCGATACGCCGCTCGGCCCCGACTCGGCGGATGAAATCTGGACAACCGCCAACGCCCGCCTGCCAAGCATGTCGGTGCAGACCATCCTCCAGCAGGAAAAAGTGGCCGTGGCCTGCACCACGGATGATCCGGCCGACTCCCTCGATACTCATGCGGCCATCAAGGCATCGGGCATCACCACCCGCGTCTACCCCACCTTCCGGCCCGACAAGGCCTACGGCCTGGCCGACCCGGTGGCCTACCGCGCCTATGTCGAAAAGTTAGCGACCACGGTCGGACACGACATCACTACTTTCGACGATCTGCTCACCGCTCTCGAACAGCGACATGCAGACTTTCATGCAGCCGGTGGACGACTATCCGATCATGGCCTGGAGTCCTGCCTCGATCGCCCTTGTTCGCTCGCGGATGCCCGCCAGATTTTCACCCAAATCCTCTCCGGTAAGGAAGTCTCCGCGGAACAACAATTCGGTTTCGGATCCTTGCTCATGTTGGAGTTCGGCCGCTGGGATGCCAAACGCGGCTGGACCAAACAGCTGCACCTCGGCGCGCGAAGAAACAACAACCAGCGCAAGTTCGCCGAACTCGGCGCCGACACGGGATTCGATTCCATCGGCGATGCCCAACAGGGGCCGGCCTTGGCGAACTATTTGTCCGCCCTCGATGCGACCAACGAGTTGCCTAGGATGGTGGTCTACAATCTCAACCCGTCCGACAATTACATGATCGCGACGATGATGGGGAATTTTCAGGACGGCTCCATCCCCGGGAAACTTCAGTTCGGCACGGGCTGGTGGTTCCTCGACCAGAAGGAAGGGATGGAGTGGCAGATGAACGCCCTGTCCAATCTGGGCCTCCTCAGCCGATTTGTCGGTATGCTGACCGATTCCCGCAGCTTCCTGTCGTTCCCGCGGCACGAGTATTTCCGCCGCACTCTCTGCAATCTGCTGGGGGCAGAAATGGCCAACGGTGAACTGCCCGATGACTTCGAGTTGGTCGGCGGCATGGTGCGCAACATCTGCTTCGCCAATGCCCGCGACTACTTTGGCTTGGAGCTCGATCCAACCTACGCGTCCTGAAAACGCCGCCAGGCCATCCCCATCGTGGCCAAACTCACCAGAGAAATCCCTGTCCCCCAGCCGAACCAGCGCGACCGGTAGGTCATGATCAGCTCACTGTTTCCCGTCGGCAACCCGACGGCTCGCTTCCATCCTTCGGTCTGAAGAATCTCCGCGGGTTCACCGTTCACGGTCGCCCTCCAGCCCGGATACCATGGCTCAGCCAATACCAACTCCGTCGGACCATCGGTGGCTACCTGCACCGTGATCCGATCGGGACTAAAATGGGTCGATACTACCTCGCCTGACCCGACCACGACTCGAAGGCGATTACCCTCGAAGGGGGTGAATTTTTCCGTGACAGGATTCCACCCGTAATCGAGACCCAGCGACTCAAATTGCTTGAGGGGCGCGGCAAACACTTCGGGCGGTAAATTCACGGGATCAGCCGGATCCGGTTCCACGTCGGCAGCTTGATGGATGGCCTGCCAGACATTGCCCAGCACCGGATTGGCAAAACCACTGATCGAGCTGAAACCTGCCTGCATACCGGCATTTTCGCGGACCACCCAATTGGGTGCTAGGATGCGCGGAGGGAAGGCTGCGTCGCTCCGTTGACCGGTCATCAATTCAGCGAGGGCTGACTCGGATTCGTACGGCGGTATATGCCCGTAGGCGGCCTGACGCTCGGCATAGGCGCGACCAAGATCAGCCGTATTGATCACGACGACCACCAGACCGACTCCTATCGCCTGCGGCCAATGGGGTTGGGCAATGGACCG
>CAKZMS010000562.1 GCA_937128785.1 uncultured Opitutaceae bacterium
GCCGAGTAGGGGGGGTGTTCGAGATTCCGAAAGGCGCCCGGCTATCCGGCGATATTGAAGTGAAGCTCCATTGCCGTCGTTACGTGCGGGTGGGGTCGGGCAAACAGCGCCGCACGCAGGAAACGGTTTTATGGGAAACGGACCAAGCGTTGGGGGCGCATCAATTGTCGGGCGGCGGGCTGGTGAAATCGGTCCCCGTCGAGTTTGTGGTCGAACGTGGTCGCGGTGAACCCAGCGATCCGGAAGTCGATGACAACTACGTCGACTGGAAAATTAAGTGCACCGCGCCGGTGCGGGGACGGAAGCAGCCGCTAAAGATGGAGTTCGCCATCCCGGTTTTTGATCGCGGGGAAGATATGGATGCGGAGGCAGGTCTCACCGCCCGCGAAAAAGCCCAGCGGGAAGACCGGAAACAGGATTCTCTGGCGGAGGCGGGGGTGCGGCGCGAGATCGTGGCGGGAGAAGAGGTCTGGAGCTTTCACCAACCGACGGCGTGGAAGCATTCCATTGTTCTGGTTTTGTTCGGCAGCGTGTTCGGTGCCGTGGCATGGTGGGTGCCCGTGCTTTTCATGCAGATTGTGTTTGGCGGGTTCGCTCTGCTCATGTGGACCATCGTGCCGGGGATTATCTGGCACCGTTCCGAACTCCGGGTGGGAGAGCAGGTGGTCGAACTGCGCAAACGCGGCATCCGTGGTTGGAAATCCTGGCGCATTCCCGGGGTAGAGATCGCCTCATTGGAATTATCCGAATCCATGCGTTCGGGTGACGAGCGCTTCCTGCGGCTCAAGGCGATCGGAGTTCAAGGAGTCGATCCTGAGAAGCCACATCCGGCGGAGCATTTTCGCGCGCGAAAAGCGCGCTACCGCTGGCAAAAGGAGAACCGCAATGGGGGCACACCGCGTGAAGTCACGTTGAACACGCTTTTGGAGACTCCTTGTTTCGAGATCGAGCTCGCCGGATATTTGCGGGGGACCCGAGCAGCGGAGGCCGTCAAGGAACTGCTCGAGCGGCGACTGGGCCTGAGTGAGTCCTGAGATTTAAATCAGCACCAGATCGTTGCGGTGCACGACCTCAAGCCGACGACGGTGGGGGAATATTTTTTTGCTCTCGGGAGTGTTGAGGCCGGCAATGCGCGGCACGTCCTCGGCGCCGAAACTGGCCTTACCGCGGGCGATGACGGTGCCGGTCGGGTCGCAGATGTCGATAATCTCACCGGCCCCGAACATGCCTCGGCAACCGGTCACGCCGACGGCGAGCAGGGAGCCGCCTTGTTCACGCAGCGCGGGGACGGCTTTCTCGTTGATGTCGATCTTGCCATCCGGCCGCTGGAAGTAAGCCATCCAGCGTTTGCGGGCGTCGAGGGGGATGCCGCTGGGGGCGAAGAAGGTGCCGGGATTGTGACCGGAGAAAATGCGCGGGATGACGTCTTCTTCACTACCACTCGCGATGAACACCCCACAACCAGCCTTGGTGGCTATCCGGGCGGCGGAGATCTTGGAGATCATGCCACCCACCGCGGTGGCGGAGGTGGTGCCGCCGGCCATGGCCTCAATTTCCGGCGTGATGCGGCTGACGACGGGCACGATCTGGCCGGTGCCCTTGAGGTCGATCAATCCGGGGGCGGTCGACAGGATGAGCAGGTAGTCCGCGTGCAGCAGACTGGCCAGCATGGCGGAGAGGGTGTCGTTGTCGCCAAACTCGATTTCTGCCGCGCTCACCGTGTCGTTTTCGTTGACCACGGGAATGGTGCCGTATTCGAGCATGGCTTCGAAGCTGGCTTTTACGGCCAAATGGCGGGAGCGGGTGCGCACGTCCTCGTGAGTGAGCAACACCTGGGCGACTGTGCCGTGGTGCGGTTCAAATCCGCGCTGCCACGTCTGCATGAGCAGACTCTGACCGATCGCGGCACACGCTTGTTTCTGGGCGAGGAGCCCGGGGCGACTGATGAGTCCCAGTCGACCCATCCCCAGTCCGACCGCGCCCGATGACACCACGATGACCTGACTGCCGGCTGCGCGCAGGCCGGCGATCTGGGCGCACACGGAAGCGATGCGACCGGTGTCGAGCTGGCCGATGCCAGACGTCAGCACCCCGGTGCCAAGCTTGATGATCACCCGCTTGGGCGGGCGACCGGCGAGATTCTCCGGAACGGCGGACACTGAGGCGGGTTTTTGAGAGGGACCGGGATCAGGTGACCTCGAGCAGGTCTTTTTCCTTGGCGGCGAGATGCTCGGTGATCGAGGCACTGGCTTTGTCCGTGGCCTGTTGGATTTCTTTTTCCAAGCGCTTGGATTCGTCCTCGGGGAGCTTCGCCTTCTTGAGGGCGTCGAGACCGTCGTGGCGGGCCTTGCGCACGCCGACTTTGCCTTCCTCGGCGTAGCGGTGGGCGACCTTCACAAATTCTTCGCGGCGCTCGCGGCTCATTTCGGGCAACGGCACGCGAACCAGTCCACCGTCGACGGCGGGGTTGAGGCCGATGTTGGCCACCTGCACGCCCTTGGCCACGGCCTGGACGAGTCCCTTATCCCAGGGCTGGATCACAATCATACGGGAATCCGGGGTGCTGATGGCGGCGCAATCCTTCACCCGCATCGAAGAACCATAGGCATCGACGTTGATGTTCTCCACCATGGTGGGAGTGGCCTTGCCGGTGTGAATGTTGTCGAACTCAGGCAGAGTGTGCTCGACGGCTTTGTGCATCTTGGCTTCGGCGGCGGAAACGATTTCGTGAGACATGACGGGGAGGGGGGCGGTTTGTGAAAAAATTAACTTA
>CAKZMS010000563.1 GCA_937128785.1 uncultured Opitutaceae bacterium
TTCGGCTTCGGGGTAACCGCTGGCGTGCTGCCCAATGAAGTCGCCCAGGTTCTCATTGCCGGGGTCGCCCTGACCATGGCCATCACTCCGCTGGTAATGGTGGTCGAAGAGAAAGTCATTCGCCCGCAATTTGGCCCCCGGGAGCAGTCGGACCGGGAGGCCGACTCCATGGACGAAGAGGCACCGGTGATTCTCGCGGGCATCGGTCGGTTTGGCAATTTCATCGCCCGCCTCCTGCGCTCCCAAAAAATCGGGGTCACCGTCATCGATCACGATTCGGACCACATCGACTACTTGCGGAAATTGGGCATCCACGCCTACTACGGCGACGCCAACCGTCACGACTTGCTGGAATCAGCCGGGGCGGCCAAAGCAAAGGTGATCATCATCGCGCTCGATGAACAAGAGCGGGTCACCCAGCTCATCGAGACCGTGCGTAAACACTTCCCGCATTTGAAAATTCTCGTTCGAGCGCTCTCTCGTCCGCACCAATTCGAATTGATCAACGACGGTATCGAAGATGCGGTGCACCAGTATTCTGGCAGCGCCATTGAAATGAGCCAAATCGCCCTGACTCATCTGGGAGTGCGCGCTCACCGGGCCCATCGCGTGGTCCGGGCCTTCGCCCGCCGGGATCACCAGGTCGCCCGCGAGATCGCTGCCGTGCACAAAGACGAAAAAGCCTTCGTTTCCAAGGTTCGACGCAGCCTGTCCGAAATGGAAGACCACTTCGACTCCGAGCACGCCCAGCTCGATCGCGCCGTGGACGAAGCTTGGGATACGACCGACCTCCGTCAAAAAGGGGTCAGGTCGTGAGTTGTTAAATTTTCGAGTATACTTGAGTCAGGGTGACCCAATTGGGGTTAAAAATTAACAAGTAACGACATGACCCCGTTTAGCGAATCCAGTAAACGTGGTTGCTGAGGATGTCCTGCAGACCGTCGCCACGGACGCCGTCAGTGTAAATGAAGGTGGGTCGGGCGGGCATTTCGTTGAAACCCGTGCGGCGCTCGATGTTGGGCATCCATCGGGGGGAGTCCGGATTGGGTTTATCCAACACCCGGCTACTGAAGGTTTTTCCGCCATCATCCGATTGGAAGATCACAATCTCAGTGGTGACCTCTCCCCACGCGTGGGTGTCGGGCCGCAGTTCCATCACGGTGCCCACGATCATCGGCTGACCATTCGATCCAAACGCGATGCCCCCATGCATGAACAGGTCCCAGTCACGCTGCGCGGGCGGCAGGAAGGTGTTGAGTAGAAGGTGGTCCCAGCGGCCCTCGGCCGTCGGACGGACGAGATAGGAATGTGCACTCCGGCCGACTTCCGCGCTGTAGACCAGGTGAGGCGTGCCGGCCGGATCCACGTCCATGGAACCATTGCCCAAAACGCGACTGTGCACCGTGCGCCCATAGGCGTAGGAGTCCCACGTGTCCGCCGTTGCCGGGATCGCCACGGGGTCGCCATCTGCTTTGCGCCAGGTCATGCCGCCATCCTCGCTGGCCAGATAACCGGACGTCGTGATGGACACCATCGCATCGTCGCCCGGCGCCTCATAAATTCGCGCGCTCAGGTGAAGCGTTTGGTGGTCGGGACTCCAAGCTAGGGAGGCGGCGAATTGGGTGTAGTCATTGAAGCGGGACTTCAAAACCGAGTGCTGGTAGGTCCACTCACCGCCCGGCGCTTTCGTCCACATTTCGAGCTGCCAGGGTTTGTCGTCGTAGCTGCGCCGCGCGGTCATGATGAGGGTGCCATCGGGAGCACAGACCAACGCCGGGTAGGTCAGGTTGTATCCAACTTCTTCATACTCCGTCCACTCCGTGGTGTCGTTGGGTCGCAAGGTGCGGCGATAGCGGAAAGGGTTGTGGTGCGAGTAGTAGAGCACGTGGAGGTAACCCTCCGCATCGATCGTCATCGCCGGACCACCGTGATTACTGGCGGCGTCACCCAGGTCGAAGGGTTCCGTCCACGTTTTGGTGGCATGATCAAAGGTGCGCACCCGCGCCCGGAACCCGTCAGTCGGCGTATCAAGCCAGCCGATATGGGTCTTTCCATCGAAGGTGATGATTTTCGGCGACTCGATGTAAGCCGTGGCGCGGCCGGATCCTTCGTCGGACAGGAGATGTCGTTCCTCCCCTTTCACTCCGTTGAAAAACAAAGCGAAGGCCGCGACCGCCGCCGCGATTCGAAGCTCCCATCGCAAAACCACCCAGGGCCAGGTAGGTGCCGACGACGAAAGCGAGAACGGGGTAGTCCGGGAGGCCATACCCCAACGTGCGCCCGCGCCTCCGAGCGGACAAGTTTACTGTGAGCATTCTCGAGAGAAATTAAGATGATATTTCATTCCCTCGCGCCGCTTCTGCCCCAATCTGTGGCGCATGCGACCTACCCCCGTCCGTCTGTGTCTCGCACTCCTGTTGGGATTGTCGCCATCGGCAATGCTCCGCGCCGAGGCGCACCCGCCCAATGTCGTGATCATCTTTCTCGACGACGCGGGATGGTCCGACTTCAAGCCGTTCGGCGATCCGGCCTACGAAACTCCCCACGTCGAACAACTGGCCCGCCAAGGCACGCGTTTCGACAACGTCTATGTGCCGCAGGCCATCTGCTCCGCTTCGCGGGCCGCGTTGCTCAGCGGCACCGTGCCCGGTCGCAATAAAGTGTTCGGTGCCCACGGACCTTTCGGCCGCGGCCTGGATCCCCCGGCCAAGATTCTTTCGGACGTGCTCCAGCCGGCAGGCTATGCCACCGCCCACTTCGGCCAATGGCACCT
>CAKZMS010000564.1 GCA_937128785.1 uncultured Opitutaceae bacterium
CCGGGGGGCGCCGGCGGAGCGAGCGACATCACCGGGAAGACACCGTTCTCCAGCAGCGCCGGCCAGAATCGATAGACGGCGTCGCGGGAGCCCAAGACAATGGGCACGGCCGGGGTTTCGCTGCCCCAGATATCGAGACCCAGGGATTTCAAGATATTGGTATAACGCTTGGTGTTGCGCCACAGACGTTCGTGGTGCTCCGGCTCGCTTTGCATGATGTCGAGCGCAGCTGACGCCACCGCAGCCTGCGAAGGGGGGACGGCGGCGCTGAAAATGGTCTGCTTGGAGTTGGTACGCAGGTATTCGATGATTTCGCGCGAGGCCGCAATGAATCCACCGGTGCTGGCCAAGGACTTGGACATGCTGCCACAGATGATGTCCACTTGGTCGTTCAGGCCAAAATGATCCACGGTGCCTCGACCTTGACGGCCCAACACGCCGAATCCGTGGGCATCGTCGACCACGCTGAAGCAGCCAAATTCTTCGCCGATGCCGATCAATTCCGGCATCTGCGCAATGTGCCCTTCCATCGAGTAGACGCCTTCGATCACCAGCATTCTTGCTCGTCGTGAGTCGACGGTTTCGGCGATTTCGCGCAGATCGACCGGGTTGTTGTGCGAAAAACGCTCAACGGTGGCCATGGACAACCGAGCCCCATCAAGTAGGCAGGAGTGAATGTTTTTATCAGCGAGGATGATGTCTCCCTTCTGCGCGAAAGCAGCCACACTGGTGAGGCAGGAAAGGTAGCCGGCGGCGTGAATGTGACAGGCTTCGCGGCCGAGGAAGTTGGCCAGTTTTTCCTCTAGATCGGTGTGATAAACCCGTGACCCGTTGGAAGGGCGAGCGCCGGTCGGACTGGTGCCCCACTGGAGCATCGCCTTCTGGCCGGCCTCGATGACCTTGGGGTGAAATGAAAGCCCCAGGTAATCGTTACTCGAAAGCATGATCATGTCCCGCCCATCCAGCCGAATGGAGGTCCCTTGTTGGGACTCCATCGCGTGGTAGTAAGGCGCATATTTGAGCCGCATTTTAGTCGCGTAGTCATCACGCGATCTTTGGAGGATAGCCTTGGGGCTGCGCTTGAAAAAGGTGAGAGCCATTCGAAGGGCGGGAGCCTAGAGGGGCGACAGGAGCGGGGAAAAGGGCAAAAGCGGGGATTATCCCTCAGAACCGCAGCTAATATGGGGCATCCAATCGAGCAGTTGTCGGGCGCAATCGGCCCAACGCGGAGGAGTGCGGCCGGCCGCTTCAGCGGCTAGGGCGGCGAGTTCGCCCGGGTCAGCAAGCAGTGATTTGATGGTGCCGGCCAAAGCGGCGGGGTTCCCCGTATCGGTGGTTTTACAACCTCCTCCCTGGGCGGTTTCACCGGTGGCTCCGATGCTCGAACAGATGCAGGGTTTCCCGTGGAGGAGGCTTTCCCAAACGGGCAGACCGAATCCCTCCAGCAAAGACGGGTATACGGTGAAAGCAGATTTCTTGAACGCGGACTCCAATGCATCGTCATCCAACCACCCGTCATATTGAATCGGTCTTCCCGTCTGTTTCAGCTCCTGGAGTCGATCCAGGGCGGCTTGGCCGGTGTCCCGCTGTAAGGTCCCGATAATCTGGAGATTGAAGTCTATACCTTCAATCCAGAGCAGCTCACAGGCTTCGATCAAAGACCGGTGATTTTTACGGCCCTCAAGCGAACCGACGCTGAGGATAGTCGGGGGTCCGGGGGCCTCGGTTTGAGCCGGGGGAGGGTTTCCCTGGAGGCGAAGTTTGGCGGTGGGCAAATGGTCGAGGCCGAGAGGGAGGACTTTGACTTCCGGATTGTTGCTCCATCCAGCCCATTCCCAGTAGCCAAGCAGGGATTGCCTAGAGTCCTCCGAGATCGACAACACGCCATCAAACTTGTGCAGTTCGGACATGTAGCTGGGGAAGCGGCTCACGGCACTGGAGGGAGTCAAGTGGGGGAGACGGAGCGAGATGGCATCGTGAAAGAGAGCTACTTTCGGGCACTGAAGGTGATCGAATAATTCAGGTAAATTTCGACCGGTGCGGGTGGTGAAGATATCAGGGGTGAAGTAGCCCACCGGTTGGGCCGGGAGCGTATTCGCCGTCTTCGGCTGGCGCAGCGCCTTTTCGAGATAACCTCTTATCTGGTGTTCCAATGACCAGTAAGCACCGCGTCGTTTGGCTGCCTCCGGCGGAGCATCCAGGGCCTTGAGTTCCCAGTTTCGTAGGGGCCGCCAGTAGCCGGCAAACGGATCGTGGGTGATCTCCAGCAGACCCTCGGTTTCATTCGCCAGAGCCCGGCGGAGCTCTAGGGCCACCCGCTGCACGCCAGTCCGGGCGCGACTGTGGCTGGTATGGGACAGATCGTAGAGTAGCATCCTCTAGCGATGCCAGACGTTGTATTTGAGAATCGCGTAGATCGCGCGGACTCCGTCTCGCCAGCCGATTTTCTTACCCTCCGCATAAGTGCGACCGGAATAACTGACGCCAACCTCATAGATACGGCATGGCTGGCGCGAAATCTTAGCGGTGAGCTCGGGCTCCACGCCAAAACGATTTTCCTCAATTTGGATCTGTTGAATGAGTTCGCGGCGAAACACTTTGTAGCAGCACTCCATGTCCGTGAGATTCAAATTGGTGAACATATTGGAGAGCATGGTGAGGAACTGGTTGCCCAGAGAGTGCCAGTAATAGAGCACGCGATGCGGCGCGCCTCCCATGAATCTGGAGCCAAAGACCACATCCGCCTTGCCGCTCAAAAGCGGCTTCAACAGTCGTGGATACTCCTGCGGGTCGTATTCCCGGTCAGCGTCCTGAATGATGACAAAATCTCCCGTAGCCTCCTTGATTCCCGTGCGCAGGGCGGCGCCCTTGCCTCGGTTGACCTCATGATGGATGACCCGGGCCACTCGGGGCGCGATCTCTTGGTCAAGGACCTCGCCGGTGCCATCGCTGGAGCAGTCATTTACGATGATAATCTCCTGTTCGATATCGATGGGAGCAGCTTGCACAGCGTCGATCAACGAGGCCACGGTGTCGCGTTCGTTGTAGCAGGGAATGACGATTGAGAGCTTCGGCATGATTGGAGGGTGATTGAGGCGCAATACGTAGCCCGCTGCAATGCCCGAGGTGGTCGAGTCCCCCGGCCGAACGGCGGTTGACGCTTCCGCTTCGCTCGTGCTGCGTAGGCTCAATCTATGCTGAAGCAGGTTTGGTCATGGCTGTCGACTCCACGCGCCCCCTCGGGGGTTCGTCCGGGGCTGGTGCTGATCTACCTGCTGGCGGGGCTGGGTTTCTTGTCGAAACTCTCGGAGTATTACGTTCCCGAATACGGCTTTACCTACCTGATCGGTCAGGGTGATGAACCCGCCCGGGAGTTTGACTGGTTGGAAGAACGGGACGTGACGGTCTATCGGCATTTTCGATCTTCCGGCTATGACGCCCAATATTATGCCCAGTTGGCCATCGATCCGACTTTGGCCGATGAGACCCTGACCCAGTCAGTCGACAATTTGCCCTACCGGGCCCGCCGCATTTTGATGCCGTGGACGGCCTACGTGTTAGGCCTGGGCCAACCCAATTGGGTGCTCAATATCTATGCCGTGCAGAATATCTTCTGCTGGTTTTTACTGGGATGGCTTTTGCTGCGCTGGTTTCCGCCGACGAATTTAGACAGATCGGTGCGGTGGCTCGGAATCATGCTGTCGGTGGGCATCTGGTTCAGTGCCTTTTTCTCCCTGGTGGATGGCCCCAGCCTATTGCTGCTGGCGTTGGCTCTACGCTGGATAGAGCAGGGCAAGAGTTGGCGCGCCACGATCGTGCTCGCGCTCAGCGGTTTGGCCAAGGAAACCAACATTCTGGGGGCAGGTGCTTTGGCTCCTCGGGCTTGGCGCGATTGGCGGGGTTGGGGAAAATCAGCAGGGCAGGGCGTTCTGGTGGCGGTCCCCCTTTTGGCTTGGTTCCTGTTTTTGAAATGGCGCTTTGCCGAAGATGGTTCGTTGGCGGGTGCGCGTAATTTTGCCATTCCTTTTGTGGCCTACGGGGAACGGTGGATGGAGCTGTTTCAAGCGACGGTTCAAGGCCAGCTTCGTTGGAAAAATCTATCCGCCGGATTGGCCACGCATATCAGTATCACCGTGCAGGCCTTGTTTCTCCTGTTCTGGTGGCAGTGGAGTAAGCCGGCTTGGCGAATGGTTGTCCCTTTCACGGTTTTGGCTTTCAGTCTGGGCCCCGCCGTGTGGGAGGGATATCCGGGCGCGTCGAGTCGAGTGCTGCTTCCGATGCTGCTGGGATTCAATTTGCTGGTGCCATGCGGGCGTCGCTGGTGGCCGATTTTATTGCTGGGAAACCTGACCCTTTTTGTCGGTCCGTTCTCGTTGGAGCCCCGTCCGGGAGACACACATTCGGTGCGGATCTCCAATGCTGGAGCAATAGCCGGCGAGTTTCAGACGGCCGACCTAACGGTGGAATTTCCCCGACCTTGGTATCGGGCTGAATCCAACCGTAAGCGGCAGTGGCGCTGGTCTGAGGCGGATGCTGATATCGTGCTCCGGAATACCTTTCCTTATCCACTCGAAATTCAGATTCGGGGGGAATGGGCGGCTCATACCGAACGCACGGCACGGTTGACGCAAAATGGCGAGGTATTGTGGCAGCAGGCGGTTGATCCAAAAATTCGGGAGTGGCGCATATCGAAT
>CAKZMS010000565.1 GCA_937128785.1 uncultured Opitutaceae bacterium
GCCAGTCCGAGTCGGGCAAACTCGCCCCGAGTGTAGAGAAAATCCAGATGGTCGGGCGGGGTAAACTCCGCGAACGCAGCCGGAGTGCCCTCCACTTCGGCGAGCCAGGTATGTCCGGCCAGCGCCCGTGCTCTAAAATCGTCGGGATGCTCGGTTGGCCAACGTTGCCACGCGGCCACGCCGGCGGCCGAATAGGCCTGTGGTCCCAAGGTTCGCACGGCGTCGAGGTAGATCGCCTGCAGGTGGGCGAAATCCGTGGCGGTCGCGGCCCGCAGCGTAATCTGGCTCATGGCTCGAAAGGATATTCCTCCAGATATCCCTCATCCCAAGCGATTCCGGTAAACACACTCGTCACTCGCGGATCGGCCTTATCGCCGCCGTAGTATTTCCGATGAGCGAAGCGAAAGGCGCGCTCCATGACCTCGCCGGGCCTTCCGAGTTTGGGGCCGAGATGGTTCCAGGTCGCGATGCGCGCGGGAGTGACCCCGGACAAGTTTAGGAACCAAGTTTCCATCGCCGGATCGGATTCATCGGTTCGCACCGCGCTCAATGCCTCGTTGGCATCGAAGTCAAAGTGGCTGAAGAACGCACCATCGGTCGCGAGGCGATGGCCAAAAAAAGGTTCAAACTCCGCGGAGAGTTCTCCGCGGGCATGCAACCGGGCTTTGTCCACAAAGCGCGCGAGCCACATGCAGTTGGCGAGAGACTGGTCCCAGGGGCGCCGCAGTTTGGGTCGGTCACTCATCGAATTTTAGAAGATAGTTGATTGTCCGTTCGGTCTCCACAAATCCCAGCCGTTGGTGAGCCTGTTGACTGAGCTGGTTGTCCAGTTCCACATCGCTGGCCAATTCTTGGTAACCCTGCTCTCGCGCCCAACTGATGGCGAAGTCGATCAAGGCACGGCCTACCCCACGATGGCGCCAAGCAGGCTCGACGTACCATCCTTCGAGGAACGGCACGGAGGCCGTGCTGGTACCGGTGACATGGTCTCGTCTTATGCTGATCTCGGCGAATCCCCACGCGCGATCTTTGGCATCCACGGCGAGGGCGATTACGCCGGGAGACCGCAAGTAGATCTCCCGCTCCACGGCGTGCCGCTCGATCGGACAATCGGGCCAAAGCCCGGATCGAAGACGCGCCCACGCGGCATCGTCATCGGGTCCGGCGGTGCGGACCCGAAAGGTCGGCGCAGACTCAGGTGCCATAGAGTCGGTCACCGAAGTCGCCCAGTCCGGGCACGATGTAACTTTGGTTGTTCAGCTCCCGATCAACGGCGGCGGTGATAACGGGCACATCGGGATGATCTTTCTCGATGGCGGCGACACCTTCGGGGGCGCTGACAATAGTCACCAGGCGGAGATCCTGGGCGCCGTTTTCCCGCAGCACCCTCAGGGCTTGGGATGCCGACCCTCCGGTGGCCAACATGGGATCCACGCAGAGCACGCGCCGTCCGTCGAGTGGTGGCAGTTTGCAATAGTAACTGTGCGCGACCGCGGTCTCGTGATCCCGCTCAAGGCCGACATAGCCGACACTCACGGAAGGGAAGAGATCGGTGTAAGGCTGCAGCATCCCGAGTCCGGCCCGCAAGATGGGCACGACCACAAGGCCTTGTCCAAGTACCGGGCTGTCGATTTTTTCCAGCGGTGTTTCGATGGATTTTGGTTGGGTCGGCAGATCACGCGTCGCTTCCAGTGCGAGCAACAAACCCACCTGATAGCACAGCGTGCGGAACGTGGCCGGCGCGGTGGTTTTATCCCGCAAGTGGGTGAGGGCGTGGGCGGCGAGCGGGTGGTCAATGACGTATGGCATGGTGGCGGGTGCGGGGGGACGAGGGAAGAATATCAGAGCAAGCCGCGATCGATTTTGTCCTGCAGGATCCCCGCCAACTGCCTGCGGAGCTTGGCGGGACGACCCTGCAGTCCGGGCATGGCCGCCAACCACGTGTAGACGTCCGGGCGCAGTTCGGGTGCCAGTGCCGGGGGGAGGGCCGCGACTTTTTCGAGGGCAGTGATCACCAGCGGCACCAGAGTGTCAGCTATCGCGTCCAGAGTCTTCGACGCGCGTCGTTGGCGCAGTCGATTGGCCAGGCTGAGCCCCTTCGGCGTGGTTTTCTTTTGGTGCACCCGGTAGTCGATCAAGCTGGCGGCGCGCACCACTTCGGTGCGCGGGTAGAAACTGGCCATGAGGTTCCAAGGGTCCATGTCCGCGTCGCCTTGATCGCCGGCGGCGCGCAGATCGGTGCGCAACAGCACGGCGGGAATATCGGCAAACTTGGCGATCATGAACTCGATTACGGTGCCGCTATCGAGCTCGGTGCCATCGAAGTTGAAGATCGCGAGATCCGATTCGAGCAGCGCCAAAATATCCTGATCGCGGATCACGTGCGGATCGAGTCCGCGGAGCTCAAAATCCTGGGGGAGGTGACAGCGAAAACGTCCCTTTGATTGACGGTAGATCGACTCCGCCATCTGCGCGTTACCCGCGAGGTGTTTGATGTCGAAAAGCTCACCGCCGAAGTAGACGGAGTAGTGGGAAGGAGAGGGGCGAGTCGACGTCACGCTAACCGTGGGAATTGTCGGTGAATGGGAGAGGCGGAAGAAATTACGAAACCATCACCCGCCACAAATCTCAAGGCTGCAGCGTGAGGCGGTGCCGGAGTGGACCCGGTTGCAGTGGGGTGGGATCGCCGGCGAGCCAGGCGGCGTGACCGGCGCGATAGTAGGGGGAAAGGGGATTGCCGCTCTGGCCGCCGGGCAGGTGGAGGATGCCTTCGTCCTCGCGACCCGGCGCGACGATGATGCGCAGGGAGGCGCCATGCTGCGGCCGCGCCACGCGGGGCAGGCGACTGTCACCCGATTGTGGATCCGGAGGCATGTTCAGGAAGTCAGCGATCATCCCGGGGAGGATCAGAGCGAAGGGATGTCGCATTTCCAGACGATTGACCTCGCCCCAAGTGAAGCGATTCAGACCGCCGGCATCATCGATCTCGGCCAGCAGTTCCCGGGTGACTCGGGCGCGGAGGTCGGACCAGTTCGCATAGGGAGGTCCGACCAAGTGGGGAGGTTCGTCGCGATGCAGGGCCCAGAGGGCATCCTCGTAGCGCAGCCGCCAGTAGCGGAAGGCAGGGTCTTTCTGGACCGTCTTTGCGAAGATCGGATCCAGCGTTCGGGCGGTCAACAGACTGTGCCATCGCCGCACGATGCGGTAGCCGATGGAAGTGCTCGTGGCGAGACCATCCCAGGATTCCAAGGCGGCCAAAACCTCCCCGGGATCGACCTCGGCTTCCTCGAGGTAATCGGACGTCAGGGTGGTTTTGAGAACCTCGCTCCAGCGCATGGCCCAGTCGGCGCGGTGATCCAGTTGGATCTCCAACAGGTCGGCGGGCGTCACCTGGCCGTCCAGTTCGCTCAGGCGGCGTTCGATCTGTCCGGCGCGGAGGGCGTCATCGAAACCATTGTCCCCGATTTTAACCAAGTCGTCGCCGGAAACCTTGCGTTGATTGCCGGACCACAGGGCTTGTCCCGCAGTCGCGCGCTTCACGGGACGTTCGGCCGGGGCGAGGTAGCCGTCCCATCCGCGATCACCAAAAGTCCAGGTCACGGGAAACCGACCATCGAAGCCGAATCGTTTGGGTAGCTTGCCGGTGAGTGCCCAGGCGGCTTCTCCGGAGCGGTCGGCCACGAACATGTTTTGATTGGGCATGCCGGATCCGCCGGCGATGGCCAACGCTTCATCGACGGTCCTTGCTTCCCCCAGGTTCAGCACGTCGAAGTTCAGCGCCGCCGGATCATGGAATGTCCAGCGGTAGGCGAGGGGTTTGCCTTTAATGGTGCGGCCGACGATGGGCCCCCATTCGGTCCACGTGGAGGCGACCTCTTCGGTGTCGCCGTCGTGGCGCTCCACCAGATCAACGCGTTCTTCAAACTCCACCGAATCTCCCTCCTTGTAATAA
>CAKZMS010000566.1 GCA_937128785.1 uncultured Opitutaceae bacterium
AAGCGAACCATCCCATCAACACCGTGAGGGCGGCGAAGAATGCCACCAGCAACGTCCTCCAGCGGAAGACGAAGTTCTCAATGGCCGAGATGATGCGGGCTTTCACGAGGTGGGCGGGGAGGAACTGAGAGGCAGGATTGATTTCTTACAGAAGGAAACCAAGGGAACGAAGCTGCGATGGGTGGCTAAGAGGCAGAACAGATTTCTTACAGGAGGAAACGGAGAGAATGGAGCTAAGACCCCGGTGCTGTGGATGAGGATTGCGGAAACTTTGGTGAGTTCGAATTTGGGAACGGTGGAGTGGCTTTGTTTTCTCTGTTTCCTTTTGTAAAAACTGATCAGTCTGGCCGTTAAGAGGGGCGGCGATTTTGGCGAAAGCAGGTATGCGGGCTTTCACTGGAGCAAGGGGGAGTAGGGCTGGGCGGGGGCCGCCCCCATTTCGCCGATGGCGAGCAGTTGGCCGCCGGGCGAGAGGAGAAACTCAGCGATGGCCGGGGTGTTGCCGCCGGAGGTGGTGAAGGTGCGACCGTTGTCGCGACTCGTCCACATGGTGCGACCTTGGCCGGCGACGAGAATGGTATTGGCGGAGGAAAGTTCGATGCCGGTCATCAAGAGGCCGGTGCCGGGAGTCTCGGAGCGGGTCCAGGTTTCTCCATCATCCGAGCTGTGGTAGATCCGACCCCGTAAACCGTAAGCGAGCAGGTCGCCGTTGGTCAGGGGCAGCACGCCATAAAGTGAACCATCCTCGCCGGTGGAAAGCGTCTCCCAGGTCTTGGCCTGATCGGTGGACTTGAGCAGGGTGCCGAATTCGCCGGCCAGCCAGAGGGTGCCGTTTCGGGCTTGGGTGATGCGATTGAAGTGAACGTCTTCATCGAGAATCCACCGTTGCTCCCACGTTGCGCCGTCGTCGCGGGATTCGTAATACATGCCGAAGGCCCCGCCCGCGATGACGTGTCCGCCGGATAGGGCCAGGATGTCGAGGAAGGGTGATTCATCGTCCTCTCCCGTGAATTGATGCTGCCAGGATTTGCCGCCATCGCTGGTGCGCAGAATAAGCGCACCATGGCCGGCGGCCCAACCCGTGCGTTCATCGGCAAAACTGACGGCACACAAGGTGCGCGGCACCCCGGATTCCACCTGATCCCATGTCGTGCCGCCGTCGGCCGAACGTTGGATCAGGCCACGTTCACCTACGGTTACAATTGCGTAGCCGGAGACGGCGGCATCGAGGAGGAGCGGGCCACGCAAAGCGGCCTCCGCGAAGGAGGCCGCCAAACAAATTGAGAGTAACCAGGTGAGGAATCTCACCGGACTCCGGAACGACGGAGAGCGCCGGGCGAATAGTCGCGTTCGGTGCGCTCGATGGAGAAGTCATACATCGGCATGTCGTTGTCCAAGCCGATCGCGAGGTCGCGGCCGGCCACGAGATCGAAGTGGACTTCGAGCGTAGCCCAAAAGGTCGGGACATCGTAGTAGTTGATGCAGTGGGCTTCCGATACCCGCCAGAGGTCACCCCGGTTGTCGTATTGGTCAGCCGCGAGGATCTGCCAGGAGTCCTCGTCGAAGTAGAGGGTGCGGCGGGAATAGATGTGGCTGGTACCCTCCTTCAGCGTGGCTTCCACGACCCAGACGCGGTGCTTCTCGTAACGGGTCAGGTCCTGGTTGATGTGGAGCGGATTGAGGATGTCGCTCGGGGAGAGTTCATCGCTGTGCAGGCGGTAGCTGTTGTAAGGGACATACATCTCACGCTTGCCGACGAGCTCCCAGTTGTAGCGATCGGGGGCACCGTTGAACATGTCGAACTGGTCGCTGGTGCGCATGCCATCGGCCGCGGTGCCGGGGTTGTCGTAGGCTACTTGAGGCGCGCGACGGACGCGCCGCTGGCCGGCGTTGTAAACCCAGGCGCGGCGGGGCTCGGTGACTTGGTCGAGCGTTTCGTGCACCATGAGAATGGTGCCGGCCAATCGGGGCGGAGCCTTCACCTCCTGTTTGAAGAAGATGATCGTGTTGTTGAGTTCGTCCGGTCCGATGTCTTCGCGGGCGTAGTTGAACCAAAACTCGTCCTGGAATTCGACCATGGTGTAGCGACCGGAGCGTTGGGGCGCGGCCTGACCGATGGTGCGGACGGCGGCATCCCCCCGGTAACGCAGCAGGTGATTCCAAAGCACTTCGATACCATTTTCCGGCACGGGGAAGGGTATGCCGCGGACCGCCCCGGATATCCCGGATCCGTTGTTCACTACCTGGGCAGTGGGCGCGAATTCCTTGGTGGCATCGTAAATACGCTGGGGTGCTGAAGCCGTGCGATGGGTCGGAAAGACGGGCATCCGGTAGGTGTCAGGATACGTCTCGAACATGGCCATCGCACCAGCGGTCAACATGTCGCTATATTGGCGATAGTTGGAGGCGGTGATGGTGAAGAGGGGGCTTTCGTCGGCGAAGGGATCCGGGTGATGATCACCGGGCTGGTAGCCGGCTGGCCCCGAAGTCAGGCCGCCTTCCCAGGCGGGAATGGAGCCATCGGGGTTGCCGGCTTTTTCACCACCGAGCGGGGTAAGATCCTGGCCCAGGCGGGCGAGAGCGGCGTCACTGATGTCGGCCGTGAGAAAGGGGGCGGAAAGCAGTCCACCGGTGAGATAAAGAAAGGTTTTCATTACGGGAAAGAGAGGTGGGTTT
>CAKZMS010000567.1 GCA_937128785.1 uncultured Opitutaceae bacterium
AGCAGCTGAGCCGGTGCGTGGTTAAACTGATCGGTCTGCATCGACTTGATCAGACAGACATCGTCGATGACTTCGCGGAAGTGCGGCAATATGTCAGAGACCATGTGCCCCTCCTTACCCGCGGGAGAGAAATTGTGCCGAGGTGCGAGTAGGGCCGGTATACCCGAGATAAACGCGAAGTTCTGTCCTTCCAAAAACTCCGAGGGACAATCCTTGCCGTCCAAACGAAACAGCTCCGGCTTGTAATCGAACAGGTCAAGCTGGCTGGGCGCCCCGGCCATGTGCAAGTAGATCACGCGCTTGGCTCGGCCCGGGAAATGGGGCGAACGCACGGCCAGCGGATCGCCGGTGATGGCGGGTTGGTGAGCAGACTTGCCGTAGAGTCCCCCCCCCTGACTCGCGAGCCACACCGCGCCCAGACCGGACATGCAGTCCCGCAAAAAATGCCGCCGCGTTTGGTGGGACAGTCGCTCAGTTTGGAATTCTTGCCAGAGGTTCATCGCAGGGCGTCCGATTTATTTGGTGAGGAAATCATCGAGATTCAGCATGGCACTGATTGTCAGAGAAAGCGGGTCGGCGGTGGGAGCATCGCGCATCGAAACTTCAGCGGAGGCCTCCGCCAAACTGTCATAGAGGGCCAACAGTTCACTCGATTCCAGTTCCGTCGGTTCCCGCAACAACGCTCGCCTAAAGGCGTAATCAATCTGTCCCGCCGCGTTGCCGTTGACGGCCTTTGCCGCCTGCTTGGCCAATTCCTGAGCACACTCCCAGTAAACCGGGTCATTCAGCATCACGAGGGCCTGCAGCGGGGTGTTGGTCGTGATGCGGCGCGGGGAGCATACGTCCCGACTCGGCGCGTCAAACGTGAGCGTGCTGGGATAAGGGACCGTGCGTTTCCAGAAGGTATAGACGGCGCGGCGGTGGCGGTCCTCACCTTCAGACGTCTCCCAAGTGGCGTTGTTATAGGGTGAGCGCCACACCCCATCCGGCTGATAAGGCATGACCGGAGGTCCATACATTTTGGGCGAAAGCAGACCGGCGGATGCCAACGCATTGTCCCGCACCATTTCAGCGGTGAGACGGGTGCGAGGACCACGACTGAGCCAGACGTTGCGTGGATCCTTCGACCGCACGTCCATCGCTGCCACTGCTGTTTGTTGATAGGTGGCCGAGGTGACCATCTCCCGCAGCAGACGTTTGATACTCCAGCCCCACTCGGACCGAAATTGAATCGCCAGATAATCCAACAACTCGGGATGAGATGGCGGTGGGCTCGCGCTGCCAAAGTCTTCCAGATTTTCCATCAGTCCCAGACCAAAGAGCTGCTCCCAGTGGCGATTGACGGTGAAGCGCGCGGTCAACGGATTTTCATCCGCGATCAACCACTCGACCAGCGATGACCGATCCTCGACCTTTTCGCCCACCGGGCCGCGCAGCAGTTCCGGCACCGCCGGTGCGACCCGGTCACCCCGGGTGCGCCAATCACCTCGCACAAACATGTTGGTCACCCGGGAATACTCGGGATTGCGGCGGCGCATCACGGGCTGGCGGGCCATCTCGATTTCGTCGAGTTTTGCCACCGCGGAAGCGTAGCGTCCTTCGGCGAAGAGCACCGGCTGACTATTGGACACCTCGGACCAACGAGGATCATCGCTCAGCGAAACCTGAAAACGCCGCAGCACCGGCTGGGCCGCGCCGTCATGATGCCGTCGGTTATGGATATCGATTTGGATTACGTCCTCGTCACCAATATCGAGCGGTTCGCAGGGAACAAACACCGCCCACCGATCGTAATGCTGCTTCGGATACGCCCCCCACCCGGCCACGGATTTTTCGCTCAGCGATTCCTCCGGCCACATCGAATGCCCAAATTCATCCGGCGCGACCCGCGCCCATTCGATGAGGCGCTCGATGCCATCGGGCGACCGGATCGAAGTCTCCAAATAGGACACCACGAAAGGCGTGCCCGGCTTCTCCAGACTGGCGTCCTTCAACATCAGCGCATCGATCCTCAAGGCCTCAATCCGATCCAATTCGGTGCGCGCCACAATCGTGTGTTGCACGTCCTTCGGCACGTTGGGTCCGGTTTGCAGAATTTCGCGGCCCACGTCGTCATGTTCGACCGAGAACGTCACCCCGCGGGTGGAGGTGGCGGCATCGTAGTCCAGGAAACTCCACTCCACCTGTTCGGCGAGCTCGCGTAGCGGCTTTTGGTAGGCTCGCCCCGCTTCGTCCCGGGCCAGTTGCCAGTCAAACGCCTCACGACGTTCGTCCTCATCCAAGGCGTAACCAACAGTCGGATACTCGTCAGAGGTATCATGGTCCCAGGTATTGTCGAACAAGGCCATGAACTCGAAGTAGCTTTCGTGGGAAAACGGATCGTAGGGATGCGAATGGCACTGCACGCAACCAAAGGTCGTCCCGGTCCAGGCCTGCCAGGTGGTGTTGGTCCGATCGACCACCGCCGCGATGCGAAACTCTTCATCGTCCGAACCACCTTCGACATTGGTCTTGGTGTTGCGGTGAAACCCCGTCGCCACCAAATGATCGAGAGTTACTTCGTCCGCCAAGTCTCCGGCCAGCTGCATGCGGGTAAATTCGGTAAACGGCATGTCTTCATTCAGCGCGCGGATCACCCAGTCGCGGAAGGGCCAGGCATCGCGGCCGGGATCCCGTTCGAAACCTTTCGTGTCCGCATAACGAGCCAGATCGAGCCACGGGGTGGCCCACCGCTCTCCAAACTCAGGCCGCGCCAAGAGCGCGTCGACCTGCTGTTGGTAGGCCGCCTCCGAGGGGTCCGCCGCAAACACCTGCACTTCTTCCCAAGTCGGCGGCACGCCGATCAGATCGAGGAAGAGTCGACGCAGGAGACGCTCGGGCGACTCCTGCTCGGATGGGGCCAGGCCATGCGCTGACATCTTGGCGAGCGTATAGTCATCGATCGGGCTCTTGGCCCAGGCTGGCGCCGATTGGGCTCCACTATCGACCGGGACAATCTGCGGCGGTTGATAGGCCCAGTGTTCCTCCCACTGCGCTCCCTCGGAAATCCATTTTTCGATGATGCCAATCTCGTGCGCGGCCAGCGCATCGCCGTGCGCGACCGGCGGCATGCGTTCCAACTCGTTGGGCGATTTGATGCGCCGCACCATTTCGGACTGCTCGGGGGCACCGGGCACCACCACCACCTTGCCGGAGTCGCTCTTCCCCAGAACCTCCTCGGAGTAGATAAAACTCACTCCGCCCGCCGCCTTCACCCCGCCATGGCAGGCAGTGCAGTTTTGCACCAGAATCGGTCGCACATGGTCATTAAAGGATATTTGTTCCGGCACACCCTCAACCGCGGGTGCCGCCTGCCGCGAACACCCGGAACCCAGCAAAACAACCAAGCTGGTGGTCAGCAAAAGGAGAGCCGAATTGGCGATTCGATCGAAACCGGGTCGGGCAAACATACAGTCGGGGTAAGTACTAGGGCGGAAGCAGTCTTAGCCGAGGCCAATCGGGGAGCCATCGACGAAGCGATCAGCCCAAACGGATTGCTTCGACGAGTCCAGACTAAGGGAGCCCATTCGTGAGGTTGCAGGCCCAAGCGTTTAAGGCTAGGGTATGGCCGTGACTGATTTCACCCAAATGACCGATGCCGAGTGGCGGGCACGCCTCACGGCCGAGCAGTTTCATGTGTTGCGCGAAGCGGGTACCGACCGACCCTTCTCCACTGCCTACGAGGACTTTAAGCACCAAGGTGGCGGCACCTACGTCTGCACCGGCTGTGGATCCACCCTGTTCGATTCGACCACCAAATTTGACGCGCGCTGCGGCTGGCCGGCATTTTACGACCCAGCGACCAATGAGGCGATCACCACGATCACCGACGAAAGCATGGGCATGGTCCGCATCGAAGTAGTGTGTGCTAATTGTCAGGGGCACCTCGGACACCTGTTCGAAGGCGAAGGTTTCGATACACCGACAGACCAGCGCTACTGCATCAACGCGACCTCCCTGCGGTTCATTCCGGATGACGCCGACGAGGCCTGAGCGGGCGAAAGCCGCCGCCAACCGAAGCTGGGGCGGATGGTTGAAATTTATCGCCATAGGACTCAGCGGCTACGGGGTGCTGACCGCGGGAGTTGCCGCATTGGTTGAACTCGCCCACTGGGGTGAACGCCCAGCCTATCTCGTGGTCATCTGTCTGGTAATGTGTGGGAATTTTTACGCCAATCGCCACTTCGTCTACCCTCAGGGAACCCAACGGACCAAGCGCTCCCAAGCCGCCCGTTTCGTGTTCTTCGCCCTGTTGTTCCGCGTCCTCGAATATCTGGGCTACGCCGCGCTGATCGGACCGGTCGAGATGCACTACATCATCGCCCTCACCCTCACTTCTTCGATCGGTTACCTGATCAAGTATTTCGTATTTTCGATTTGGGTTTTCCGTTAGAACGCCACCCCACCCAAGCCGCCATCACCATCAAGCCCCATACCCAGAGCGGCAGCCAATGCCGAGATGACAGCAGGGTGTCGACGGAATCTCCCAACTGCCCGATCTGACCGGCGTAAAGCAGATCACCCACCGACGGAAAATCGAAGAAGAAATCATGGTAGCCGACTCCGACCACCGTGGCGCACCACCATATGAAGGTGACCACTCCGCTGACCCCGAATCCCCAAGCTCGTGATTTGATCAGCAACAAAGGCGCGAGCAGCAAGGCCCATGTCGCCGCCGAGAACAACAGGGCCGACCCCCGAATCCTCGCGGTGCCTTCCAGGTGTCCCCAATACACTTCGATCCACACCATGAACAACCACGCGAACGCGTAACCAAACGCCCGGTCCGAGATCCACGAGGATCGCCCTGCCCCCCACGCCAACAGGAGCGCCAACATCGCCGGCCAGAATCCGCTGATCCATAAATTACCCGCCCACCACAGCGTCACGACTGTCAATGCACTCCAGATCAAATATCGGATCGCTAAGACTTGCAATCCACCCACCGAGCACCACCCCACGAGCAAAATTGCCCCTAGTCGA
>CAKZMS010000568.1 GCA_937128785.1 uncultured Opitutaceae bacterium
GAAAACGACGACGGCGAATTTGGCTGGATCCAGGGTGGCGGCACACACCCGCCCGGTGATCGATTTGCCACACCCGATTTCGCCGCTGAGCAGACCGGCATACATGGTTCGTTCGGCCACCAGATAGCGCAACCGGGCCAAGGCCTCCCGGTGCTCCTGGGACTGGAAAAAGAACCGGCTGTCCGTCACGAGTTCGAACGGACGTTCCGACAGATTCCAGTATTCAAGTAGCTTAGACATGAGCATTCCGTCCCGCGGCGGCGGTGCGTTGATACAGTTGGGTTAGTTGACGGGCCGATTCCCTCCAATCGAAAAGCGCCGCGCGCGCGCGGCCGGCCTCCCGCCATGTGGCTTGTTGGGCGGGCTCGGTGAGTTCGCCCACGGCCGTCGCGATGTCGGCGGGGCTCTCCGGATCGATCAGGCGGGCTCCGTCGCCGACGACTTCGGCCAGGGAACCGCGCGGGGAGGCGATCACGGGGCAGTCGCAGGCCATGGCTTCCACCGGGGGCAGTCCAAAACCCTCGAACAAACTCGGGTAGACCATGGCGGTGGCGCCGGCATACCAGAGTGGCAGATCAGTATCATCGACAAAACCGAGAGAGCGGATGCGTTGCTGGCACGGGGATGCCGCAATCCGCGCGTGAATCTCTTCGGCGCCATGCCAATCCGCGCCGCCGAAGAGCAGGTGGTCGTCGCGGTCAGGATGGGCGGCGGCAAATTGTTCGAAGGCTTCGATCAGTCGGACGTGGTTTTTGGCGGGGTGCTCCAAGCGAGCGAGGTAGAGGAAGTAGGGGGCAGGCTGGGCGACGCGGGATCGGAATGCGGTAATTTCGCCCGTGTCCTGAGGATGGAAACGCCCCTGATCGATGCCGTTCCAGATGACGGTCTGATTGCTTTGAGGAATGCCAAAATGCCGCTCCACATCGGCGGCGGTGGCCTGACTTACCGTGGTAATCGCGTTGGCGCCCCGGGCGAGACGCCGGGCAACCTGTTGCCCGTAGAACATGCGGGCCACATCATACTTTCCTTTCACGGCAAAGGCGGCGCAGTCGTGAATCGTCACGAGTTGGGGCACCGGCGACTTCCACACGATGCGGCGATAACTCGGGATGTGCAACACGTCGGCTTTGGTGCGACGGAGCACGCCGCGCAGGGCGGTTTGGTGCCACAAGATATTACGCACTGCCCCGCGGTGTGATTCGTCGACTGTCACCCACTCACAACGATCCATCCACCGCGTGAAAAGTCCGTGATCATCCTCCAGCCCCAGCAGGATGATTTTGATGGGCGCATCGATGGCAGCGAACCCATCCAACAACCCGAACAAATAGCTGGCTACGCCGGACCGTCCGCGTTGGGCGACGGTGGTGGACAAGGCGACGCGAATCACGAGGTCTCCTCCGGTAGATTCAGCACCTTTTCCATGCGGGCCATGGTGATAACATTTCGCACGTTGGAATTTATGTTGAGC
>CAKZMS010000569.1 GCA_937128785.1 uncultured Opitutaceae bacterium
CGCGGGTCGAGGCCTCGACTGTCGTATACGAAAACAATTCGAGCGGTAACTATGGCGCGCAGAGAGGCGCGGTCTACGAGACGCTCTGACGGGGCGTTTATCGGCGATCTCAAAGAGCGAACCTAGCGCATGGCATCTGACGATCTAGATTTCGGCGAAACGATCCGCGGGTTTGTTCCCGGGCAAAAGGCCTTTGGGCGCTATCGCTTGGAGAAGATACTCGGCCGGGGTGGCATGGGCGTGGTGTGGCTGGCGCACGATGAGGATCTGGAACGCGACGTCGCGTTGAAGTTTCTGCCCGAGGTCGTGGCCGGTGACAAACAGGCCATCCAGGATCTCAAACGGGAAACCCGTCGCAGTCTCGAGTTGACGCATCCGCACATCATCCGGATCTACGACTTCGTGCAGGACGCGTCTTCGGCGGCGATTTCGATGGAGTATGTCACCGGAGATACGCTCGCCTCCCTCAAGGTGGACCAACCCGACGGTCACTTCGAAGCGGCGGATATCAAAAAGTGGGTGGAGCAGCTTTGCACTGCTTTGGGTTATGCTCACGCCAAGGCCAAGGTGGTGCACCGGGATCTCAAACCGGCTAACCTGATGATCGATGCGGAGGGTGATTTGAAAATCGCCGACTTCGGCATCGCGGCGAATATTTCCGACAGTGTCAGTCGCGTCAGTGTGCAGGCGGGGAGCAGCGGCACGCCCGTCTACATGAGCCCGCAGCAGATGATGGGGGAGAAGCCCGCCGTCACCGACGACGTGTATGCATTGGGTGCGACCCTCTATGATCTCCTGACCAGTCGACCGCCATTTTACAGCGGCAACGTCATGATGCAGGTCATGAACAAGGCGCCGATGAGCATGGCCGAGCGTCGGGTGGACCTGGAAGTCAAAGGTGCTGAAATTCCTCCGGCGTGGGAATCTGCTGTGCAGAGTTGCCTAGCCAAGGAGGCCGCGGATCGTCCGTCGTCCGTCGCGGCGATTTGGCAGATCATCTCCGGGACTGCGCCGGTATCGACAGCCCCGAAGCCAGCAGCTCCACCGGTGCCCCCGGCGCCGACACCGGAACCACCCAAACCCGCCCCGGTGCCGCCGGCGCCGGTGGCCAAAGCTCCCGAAGCACCCCAGAAATCACGAGCGGGAATGTGGATTGGTTTGGCGGCTGCCGTGTTTGTCATAGGGGGTGGCGCAGGTTGGTGGTTTGGCATTGAACAACCACGCCGATTGGAAGCGGCTGCAGTCAAAGCCGCGTGGGAAGCTTCTGTCGCCGAGGAAGCTCGTTTGGCCGCGATCCGGGTTCCTTTCGAGATCGATTCGGAGCCGTCAGGTGCCACCGTTGCCATCGATGGAGAGCAGCTCGGCACCACACCCTTTCAGCATCCCGAAGGGCTGACGCTGGGCTTCAGCGAAGTGACGCTTACCCGCGAAGGCTATGAGCCCTGGACAAAAATTTACGAAATCATCGAGGGAATCAGTGATGCCCCGTTGGCAGCGCAAGCCGACTTGGTTGGCGCAACGGGGTCGGTGAATTGGGTGATCTTCCCGAACGGCAACGATATCAGCTACTGGTTGAGTGACGAGGGGCCGCCCTCGTTGACCAACCCATCAGCGGATTACGAGGGTGTGATCGAAAAGCCCTACCTGGATCTGCCTACCGGACGCTACGATGGCTTTTTGCGGGACCCTAGCGTGCTTGCGCCAGGTGGAGAGTTGGTGGTGCCTGTTTCCTTCGAGATAAAGAAAGGAGAAACCACTGAAGTTGCGGCGGATCTGGGCGGAGAACGTTTGCAGCTGACTACGGACGTGACCGACGAAGTGACCTATGAATTATGGGGCCGGGGCGATCAATACCTGGATGAGAGCGAAGCGTGGGTCGGGGAGGGCACGTTGCCGATCGATTTACCGGTGGCACCGGGCGAATACCAGTTGGTGTTAAAGCGACCGTCGCGCGATCTAGAGCGCAGGTTTGCATTGGATGTCGAAGGCGATACGGCGGCTGAGTATAGCATGAGCGGCCCGACTCTTATCATCGCCCCTCAAACCGAAAGAGCGGAAGTGATGGATTCGGAGGGCCGTGTTTTGGGTTCCGAACCACGAGTCGTTTTAAAAGATCTTCCAAGTGGGGTGGGGCTAACCTACACGGTGCGCCGCGAGGGATATGAGCCCACCTCGAAATCCTTTTTCTTTCCTGAATCCCACGACGCCGCGACTGAAGTTACGTGGGACCCGGCGCTGGAGGAAGCTTCCACCTACGCTATCAGCACCGACTACCGCCGGGGGCCTTCCCAGGTAAGGGTTGATTTCGATACGGAAATGTCGTCAACGACCAGAATGGTTGTGAATGGCGAGGAGACGGTGACGGGACCGACTCCTTCGGAAATTTCGATGAGTCAAACCTACAACATTGAGCGATTCAATTCGGTGGGAGCTATTCGAACGGCTACTTCAGGACGGGAGATCATGACAAATGGAGTGGAGGTTTATCGTCCTAATACAGTGGTGCGATTCGAATGGAAAGGGGGCGAATGGATTCCGGAGTTTGTGAGCGGAGGTTACATCCAGGACATGGATCCCGAGACGGTGGAGAGTCCGTTTTATCCGGCCATGTGGGTTAATCGAGCGACCTTGCCGGATTCCGCGCAGTCCAGTGGCGACACCTGGGAGGTTCCCATCCTGCTCGCATCAACTTTGATTCCATCCTTCAAAACAGACAAGCCGGCTGGCAGAATAAGCGGCCGTATTGCCCGCCTGGACCAAAGCGGAGATTACCCCAGCGCCGAAATCGTTTATACTTTTGATATTGAGGGTCCCTTGAATTCACCGGTGGCAGGAATGGAAATGGACCTGAACGGCCGGACCTTTGGAACCATCACTCTTGTGATGGATTTACAACGCCGGTTTGTCTCGGGCGGTTCCATGAATAGCACCACTTCTGTTGGCGTCATCAATGAGTATGTTAGCTCGCGAACGGAGATAAGCAGTGTGCTCGATTTTACCGTCACGCCATTGGCTTGGCCAGAAGGCGGTCCGCCTTCGAGTGGCTCGAACGGTCAAGTGGGCGATGAGGCCGATCAGGTTTTTACGATG
>CAKZMS010000570.1 GCA_937128785.1 uncultured Opitutaceae bacterium
ATCCGGCCGCCGCCGACTTTCTTGCAGAGCACCTGGGAAATCACCGCCACAATGGAGGAACCCAGCTGGGTGCGGATCATGTCCTTCATGTTGGCCGGAAAGGCGTCGACGATCCGGTCGATCGTTTTGGCCGCACTGTTCGTGTGCAGGGTGCCGAAAACCAGGTGACCGGTTTCCGCCGCGGAGATGGCCGCTTCGATGGTCTCGAGATCCCGCATCTCACCCACCAGAATCACATCGGGGTCCTGACGCAGGGCGCGCCGGATGGCCTCCGCAAATGAGGGCACATCCTGACCGATCTCCCGCTGGGTCACGATGCACTTCTTGTGGTCGTGGTAATACTCGATCGGGTCCTCAATGGTGATGATATGACCTTCGCGGTTCTCGTTGATGTAGTTGATCATCGAGGCGAGGGTCGTCGACTTGCCGGAACCCGTCGGGCCCGTGACCAGAATCAAACCCCGGGGTCGATAAAGGAGCTCCCGAATTTTGTCGGGCAGTCCGATGTCGCGCAGGCCGAACATGGCGTTGGGAATTTGCCGCAGCACCAGACCGTAGTGGCTTTTCGCCTTCAGCACCGACACGCGGAAACGGGCCTTGTCCAGATAAGCGAACCCGAAGTCGGCTCCACCCTCCAGTTTGGCCGTCTGTTGGTGGTGGTCGGGGGTGATCGAGAGCATCAGGGCCTCGGTCATTTCGGGGGTCAGGTCAGGCCCCTCGATCGGCACCATGCTGCCGCTCAGTCGCAGCGTCGGCGGCTGGCCCACTTGGCAGTGCAAATCCGAGGCGTTCTGATCGACCACCAGTTCCAACAAGTCGTTCATTTCGTAGCTCATAGTCAGGTAAAACGGGTTAAACGGAGAGATTTGAGGGGGATTCGGCCACGGTGGCGGCGAGAACTTCGTCCAGAGTTGTTACACCTTGGGCGGCCTTGCGCAATCCATCGTCTCGCAAGGTTCGCATTCCCGTCTCGCGGGCGCATTTTCGCAAAGCAAGTAATCCAGCATGGTCGTGGATCATACGTTCGATCTCCGGGCTGACCACGAAGAATTCAAACAACGCCACCCGCCCGCGGTATCCCGTCCCCAGACATTCCGGGCAGCCTTCTCCGCGGACCAGGGCCAGTTTTTTGATTCCGGCTGCGGTGAAAACGGCCTTTTCGGCCGCGGATGGCACGACGTCCTGCGAGCAGTGCCGACAGACCCTGCGCACGAGACGCTGGGCCACGGTCGCCCGCAAGGCACTGGCCACAAGAAACGGCGGCCACCCGAGGTCGATCAATCGATTCACCGCACTGGGAGCGTCATTGGTGTGGAGGGTGGAAAATACCAAGTGACCCGTCAGGCTGGCATTGATGGCGATCTCCGCTGTCTCCCGGTCACGAATCTCCCCCACCATCACCACATTGGGCGCTTGCCGCAGCATCGCCCGCAAGGCGGCCGCGAAACTCAACCCCACTTCACTGCGCACCGGCACCTGATTGACGCCCGAAAGCTGATACTCGACCGGGTCCTCCACGGTGATGATCTTTCGGTCCGGCCGGTTAATCTCGTGCAGGCAGGAGTAGAGCGTGGTGGTTTTGCCGGATCCCGTGGGCCCGGTCACGAGGACCATGCCATCCGAAAGACCCGTCAATTGCCGGAGCGTCGCAGCGTCCTCCGCGTCGAGTCCGAGTTCTGCCAGATCGGGTTTGAGCCCCTCGGCATCGAGGATGCGCATGACCACACTTTCGCCGTGAGCCGTGGGTACGGTCGAAACCCGCAGATCGATCGCCTTGTCTTCCACCCGTAATTGGATACGGCCGTCCTGCGGCAGCCGTTTCTCCGCGATCGAAAGGTCGGCCATGATTTTCACCCGCGAGATCAACGGCAGCTGCAAACGCTTGGGTGGTCCTTCCATTTCCCGCAATTGACCATCCACCCGATAGCGCAGACGGAAGCGCCGTTCGAGGGGTTCCAGATGAATGTCCGAGGCTTCCATCCGCACGGCCTCCCGCATGATCGATTGGAGCGTGCGGATCACCGGTTCATCCGTCGCCTCATCCTCCGCCGATGCGAATCCGGGCGCGTCGCCTTCCGGTTGCTCATCAAAACCGACCTCGTCTTCGCCTCCCCCGTAGTGCCGGTCAATCGCGGCGGAAATCTGACTCGGCGGAGCCATCGACACCTCCAGATCAAGCCCGAGCACATGGCCAAGTTCATCAAGTGCTGTCAGATCCAACGGGTTACCCGCGACGATCCGCAGCCGCCCCACCCCTTTTGCCTCGACGGGCATCACCCCATAACTCTTTGCCTGTTCCCGGGTGATGAGCCCCAACGCTTCACCTGCGACCCGACGCGAGGTTAGATCCTCCAACGGCAGGCCCAACTCCTGGGCCACCCACGCGCAGCAGTCTTCCTCGGTGATGAGCCCGAGGTCGATCAATACCGCCGAGAGTGCCGGGCTCTCCCCGAACTCATTGGTTCGCTCCTGTTGTTGCTGCTTCGCTGCGGCCAGTTGCCCATCCGACAACCTGCCTTCCCGACGAACGATGTCTTCAAGCAACAGATCGTCGGGGTGCATGGCAGGGGGTGATTCAACCAGTGCCCTAGCTGTTCAGGCTCATCAGGAACTCGATGTTCGTCTTCGTCTTCTTCAGACGCTTGATGAACATTTCCATCGCCTCGACCGGCGGGATGCCCTGCATGGCCCGGCGCAGTCCGTAGACTTTTTCCATCTCGTCCGGGTGGTAAATGAGCTCTTCCTTCCGGGTGCCCGAGCGGTCGATGTTGATCGCCGGGAAAATCCGCTTGTCCGACAGACCGCGGTCCAGGTGAAGCTCCATGTTACCGGTGCCCTTGAACTCTTCGAAGATCACTTCGTCCATCCGGCTGTTGGTATCGATCAAAGCCGTGCCGAGAATCGTCAACGAACCGCCACCTTCGATGTTGCGCGCGGAGCCAAAGAAGCGTTTCGGCTTCTGCAGAGCCGTTGCCTCGATACCACCGGACATGATCTTGCCGGAGTTGCTCGCGAGCGCATTGTAGGCCCGGGCCAGGCGGGTGATCGAATCGAGTAGAATGACAACATGTTCGCCCTGCTCCACCAGACGGCGGGATTTTTCGATCACCATTTCGGCGGCATGCACGTGATTGGTCGGCGCTTCGTCAAAGGTGGAGGAGACGACCTCGCCCTGGGTGTGGCGTTTGAAATCGGTCACTTCTTCCGGACGTTCGTCGACCAGCAACATGATCAGCTTGGCCTCGGGGAAATTGTTCGAGACCGAATTCGCCATGTTCTGCATGAGCACCGTCTTACCGGTGCGCGGGGGCGCCACGATCAAGCCGCGTTGGCCGAAGCCGATGGGGGTCAAGAGATCGACGGCGCGCATGGAGATGTCCTTGTGCACCGGAGCCTCCATCAAAATCCGCTCCAGTGGGTAATACGGCTCCAATTCCTCGAAGGGTTTGATTGCGCCGATGGCTTCCGGCTCGAGCCCCATGACGGACTCAACGCCGATCACCGCCGGGCAACGCTCCCCTGCCTTCGGCGGACGCAGGGTCACCTTGACCTCGTGGCCGCGCTTCAGGCCGAAACGCTTCACCAGCGACGCCGGCATGTAACTATTCTCCGGATACAACCGGTAGGCCACATGAGGATGCACCACAAAACCGTAGCCGTTGTCGGTCATGTCCAACCAGCCGTGATCGTAGAGCGGAATTTCTTTTTCCGCGGCTCGACGGAATATGGCCTCCAGCCAGGTCCGGCGCGACGGCACGCCCTCAATGGTCGCACCAATATCTTCGCCCCGAGCCCCAATCTGGGCGATGGTCAGCGGATAGAGTTCGTCGAGGTGAATCGGCTCCTGCTTCGATTTGTGCATGATCAGCACCTCGCCGTCCAAAGCGGCCAGATCTTCAAAGAGGGCCGGATCCGGCAGTTCACCAATTTTCACTTCCTCCATGCCGGGCGGCAGCGGTTGCGCGGGCGGGCGATCACGCGCATCGCGCTTCTGCCACTTGCCCTTCTTGCCCCGGCCGCCCTTTTTGCCACGGGTGTTTTTCCAACCGCCATTGCTGTCGCGATCATCCGTGATCACCGGTTGATCTGGCGCGCCCCCTTCGTTTGTGGCGCCCTTATCGTCACTCGACGCGGCGGACGTTTCGTCGGCCACCTTGGGCGCGTCGGACTTGATATCCTCATCCGCGTTGGCGCCTGGCTGGTCCGTGGCAGGAGAGTCCTCCGCCGGTTTGGCGGTGCGCGTGCGCGTGCGCTTCACGGTCTTCTTCTTGGGCGTAGGCTTGGCGTCGGTTTCTTCGCCAGTGGTAGGTTCTTGGTCTTCCATGTGTTCGGAATAAAAATTCAGGGAGGGGAATAAGGGCTCAGTGCATCCGAGCCGGAAAGATCAGGGAGAGGCCGGAGAGGAACTCAGTTCCGCCACCGCTTGATCGATCTGTTCCTCGATGAAAGATAGCGAGCCATCATTCCCGAGCACCAACTCCGCCAGTTCGTGTTTACGCGCCAAAGG
>CAKZMS010000571.1 GCA_937128785.1 uncultured Opitutaceae bacterium
AACGCCCCCGGCTACAGTTGGGCTGCCGATGTTCCGGCTGTAACCGGGTTCGTCTTGTCGCGCCAATGCTTGAGCGAAGGCGGATGATCCCGGTGCGGTGGCGTGAGCCGTTGCGCCGTCGGACCGGAGGACGGGGATCACGTCGGAATTTGTTAATTCCGCTCCCGCTTCGCGGGACTCCATAAACAAATTAACGACATGACCCCGTGGGCTGCGTGGCCCCGTGGGCTGCGGACAACCTAGCCGCCATGTCTTGTTACTTGATACCTGGAACTTGGAACTTCGGAGCGTCGCAACGCTCCGCTTGCCCCTTCGGAGCTCTGCTCCGCTAGTAGAGCTTCACGTAGCTGTTGCGGCGGAGGCGCTCGAGCCAGGCTTCCTGGGCGCGGCGGGCCTCGCGGGAGATGAGGATTCGCTCGATTTGTTCGCGCACTTCATCGATGGCCTGGATGCCGGCATACTTACGCTCTTCCGAGTGCAGTAGGAACACGCCTTCGGGTAGAATGATGGGGTGGGTCGTCTCACCTTCGGCGAGTTCGAAGAGCGGATCGCTGAACTCGGGCTTAAGCCCGGAGCGGTCGAGCCAGCCCCAGTCACCACCGCGGGAGCGGCGGGAGTCTTCGGAGACTTCTTTGGCGATCTCTGCAAAATCTTGGCCGATGTCGAGGCGAGCCTGCACGCGGGCGGCGAGAGCGATCAGGTCCCGGTCGGTGCGACCATCCTTACGCTGAAATTGAATGAGACGCAGCTTCACGGCGTCTTCCTGATAGAACTCCTGTTCGTTCTCTTCGTAGAACTCCTGCACGCGGACGGGGGACACGATGGTGGCGGACTTGCGCTTCTGGCCGCGCATGTAGTTATAGATGATGTCCTCTTCGACTTCGCGACGGTATTCACGAAGCGTGAGTCCGCGGGTGCGAAGGTAAGCCAGGAACTTGGAGCGGTCGCCTTCCCATTGGTTGATGATGTTTTCATCGACCGCATTGTCCACGTAGCTGGAGGGGATGCGGCGCTTCTCGTCGCTGTAGAAATCCTTCACGATGAGGACCCGGTCAACGAGGGCTTGGATGGTGTCATCCTGGAGGGCCTCGAGGCGCTGGTTGAAGTCCTGTTCGTTGCGGGCGGTGCGTTGGAGCTCGGGGATCATCGGCGCGATTTCGCGACGGATGTCGTCGACGGTGATGATCTGTCCTTCGGCGACGGCGGCGATGCCGTTTTGGAACCGCATGTTCAAATTATCCGACGGGAGCGAGGGGGCGGCCGGTTGTCCGCGGAGGGAGCCGGCGAGGATCAGGACGCCGGCACCGAGGGCGGCGGATGATCTTAGAAGTCTATGGGGCGTCATGAATCGGACAAGTTGTCTAGAAATGTGGCTATTTCGGTCAAACGTAGGAGGGGGGCAGGGGCGGTCACCCTTGGAAACCGGGAGCCGTGCATGATCCCGTCGTCGTGGCGGCCACCGGCCCGCTTACATTTGAGTTTGTTGTTGTCTGTCTCGACTGAAACCACGGCTTTTTGTTCCGCCCGAATGCGTATCTCCGTGATCATCAACAACGCCCGCACCTCGTCGCCGAATGGCCCAAAGCGATCCGCCAGATCGTCCTCGATCTGTTTCAGCTCACGCAGGCTGTTGGCCATGGCGAGTTTGCGATAGATATCGATGCGCAGGCGGGTCTCGCTCAGGTAGGCGGCGGGCAGGCGGGCTTGGATGGATTCGACCTCGGCCAGACCGCTCGCGGCGTGCTCGGCATCCCGCAGGGTGGTGTAGCCGTCCTCATGACGTCCCCGCCGGGCGGCGGTCCCGGCCGTGCTGTCGCCGACGTAAACAAAATCGAGTTTCACGCTGGCCCGGATGGAGGCGGCTTGTTTTTCGCCCTTCAGTCGGGCCACGGATTGGCGCAGCAGCTGGCAATAGAGTTCGAAACCGACGCCCACGATGTGACCGCTTTGCTGGGACCCGAGCAGGTTACCGGCGCCGCGGAGCTCAAGGTCCCGCATCGCGATGCGGAATCCGGCCCCCAGTTGGGTGTGGGCGCGCATGGCGTTCAAGCGCTCCCGGGCGATCTCGACCAGACGTGTGTGGCGATGCAGGAGCAGGTAGGCGTAGGCCTGGTGTTTGAAGCGGCCGACCCGGCCCCGCAGCTGATAGAGTTGGGACAGGCCAAAGCGATCCGCACCCTCGATGATGATCGTATTGCAGTTGGGGATATCGAGCCCGCTCTCGATGATGGTGGTGCACACCAGCACCTGGTAGGTGCCGGCCACGAATTCGGTCATGACCTTTTCGAGTGTGCGCTCGTCCATTTGGCCGTGGCCGACGCCGATGCGCAGTTCGGGCATGAGTTCCGCCAGATGGGAGGCGACGACTTCGATGGTCTGGACGCGGTTGTGCAGATAGAAGATCTGGCCGCCGCGGGCGATCTCACGCCGGATGGCGTCGACGACAATCTTGTCATCGTAGGTCTTCACCAGGGTTTGAATCGGATGCCGGTTCGTGGGTGGCGTCTCGATGACACTCATGTCCCGGGCGCCCGTCATGGCCATGTAGAGCGTGCGGGGAATGGGGGTCGCACTCATCGACATGACATCAACGGAGGCCCGGAAGTTTTTGAAACGCTCCTTGTGCTTCACGCCAAATCGCTGCTCTTCGTCGATCACCACGAGCCCGAGGTCCTTGAACTTCACATCCTGCTGGAGGATGCGGTGGGTGCCGACCACGATATCAACCTGGCTGGCGGCCAGGGCGGCGACGATTGATTTCTGCTGTTTCGGGGTCCGGAACCGACTGAGCATTTCCACGACGATGGGATAGCCGGCCATGCGTTCGCGGAACGTGTTGAGGTGCTGCTGGGCGAGCACGGTGGTGGGCACAAGAATGGCGACCTGTTTGCCGCTCTGCACAGCTTTGAAGGCAGCCCGGATGGCGACCTCGGTTTTGCCGAAACCCACATCACCGCAAACCAAACGATCCATGGGTTGGCCGCGTTCCATGTCGGCCTTGGCGGCGTTGATGGCTTTGAGCTGATCGGGGGTTTCGGTGTAGGGGAAAGCCGCCTCAAACTCATGCTGCCAGGTGGTATCGGGCGCATGGGCAAATCCGGGCTCCGCTTCGCGAGCGGCTTGGATGCGCAACAGGTCCGCGGCGAGATCGATGGTGGAACGCTCGGCCGCCTTGCGGGCCTTTTCCCAACGCTGGGTGCCGATCCGGCCGAGCTGAGGTTTGCTTTTGCTCAGACCGACGTAGCGGCTGATCAGATGCGACTCCTGCAGTGGCACGTGGAGCGTTACCTCTTCGTCAAACTCGAGCGAGATGACCTCCCGGTAACCGTCGTGCGATTCGATTTTGGAGAGTCCGCGAAAGTGGGCGATGCCGTGCTGGAGATGAACGACATAGTCGCCTTCAACCAAATCGGCGAAGTCGAGGAGCTGATCGACCTGGGCCCGTTGAACCAGGGCGCGTGAAGACGGGACGGGCCGGCGGGGACGCCGGCGGCCGAATACCTCGGTTTCGGAGACGACGACGAGTCCGGCAATCTTCGCCGAAAAACGCGGCCAATGCAGCCGCGCGTCTGCGCGAAACGTGAGCCGGAATCCTTCGTTGAGTTGACCGGTGCAATGGGTGGCCTTGAGACCTTTGAGCTCTTTTTCCTCCGCGAGAATCTCATCGATCCGATGCGCGTCACCGGCGTTGGCGGATACAAACCGGATCGCGTAGTTGGCCTTTTGCCAGAGTTTCACCTGCTGGAGAAACTCCAACCTCGCTTCCGCTTCGGCGTGCAGCCGGTCCTGGGCGACGAGGCCGTCTCCGGGGTAGCGACGATGGTGGACCAGACTTTCGCTGTCCCACGTCAGGGGATCGGTCGCGGTGCCATCGGTCCACCAACTGGCCTCATCGATATCCTGCAGGCTGATCTGCTTGGCACAGCCCTCGCGCAGGGTTTTGAGGACGGGCATCGGATTCGATTCAGCGTGCGTGGAAAGATCGCTGACCACCCGTTCCAGTTCGGTGGGTTCGATGAGAATGAGATGGGTGGCGGGAGAAAAATACTCGGCAATGCCGGTGCGGGTAACTTCGAGTTTCAGGCGGGGGGACGCGCTCAACTTGATGGAAGCAATGGTGGCCCCGGATCGCTGGGTGACGGGATCCAGGGTGCGGATCTCCTCCAGTTCATCACCGAAAAAATCCAACCGGTAGGGTTCATTGGCCGTGATCGGGTAGACATCAATCAAACCGCCGCGAACGGCGTAGTGCCCGGGGGCCTCGCAGAGCGGTTCGGAATCGTAGTCGAGTTCGTGCAGTTTCTCGAGCAGACGATCGAAGCCGACCTCGTCGCCCGACTTCAGCGTAAATTCGTGTTGGGAAAACTGCTCCAGCGAAGGCACGGCCTGCACCAGGGCCGCGGGGTGGGAGAAGATGACGAGGGGGGAGGCCTTGGGGAGCAGTTGTTGGGCCCGGCGCGTGGCCTTCAATTTGGAAAGAACGCTGGTGCGATCGGCCGAAGCGGC
>CAKZMS010000572.1 GCA_937128785.1 uncultured Opitutaceae bacterium
ATCTTTGTCATCATGGGCCCTTCCGGCTCCGGCAAAACCGTCTTGCTGCGCCATCTGGCCGGGCTCGAATCCCCCACCGGCGGGACGATCCAAGTCAACGGCCACAATCCCACCCTCGCCGAAACCCGCGACCGGTTCGCCTTGGCCATGGTTTTCCAATCCGGCGCGCTGCTCAACTCCCTGTCGGTCTACGACAACCTCGCCCTCTATCCGCACGAGCACCGCCTCTGCTCGAAGCCCGAGATGCGTGATCGGGTCATGCGCGCCCTGCGCATCCTTTCCATCGAACACGCCGCCCACAAAATGCCTTCGGAACTCTCCGGCGGCATGCGCAAACGCGTGGCAATTGCCCGTGCACTGGTCATGGAACCCCAACTCCTCCTCTACGACGAACCCACCAGTGAGTTGGATCCCACCATGGCCGCCACCATTGCTGAGATCATCGCCACCCTGCGCGAGGAGTATGCGGTCACCAGTGTGGTGGTATCCCATGATCGCGATCTATCCCTCACCATCGCTGACCGCGTCGCCCTCATGCACGGCGGCAAATTGCACAAAGTGGCTCCTCCGGCAGCCTATCGTGAATCCACTGATCCCGTGATCACCGAATTTCTTAATCCCAAAATCGATCTCAAGAATCCCCGCTTCAAAAACCTGGAGGCAACATCATGAACAACGCTCAAATGTCGGCCCGCGTCGGGCTGTTTTTTCTGCTCGGTCTGGCTTTGATCTGGATCACCCACGAATCGCTCAGCGGTTCCAAACTCGGCCGCGATGACACCTTCGAGCTCAGCGCGCGATTCGCCACCATCAAGGAACTTAAGGCCGGCGACGACGTGCGCCTCGCTGGGGTCACCATTGGCGCCGTGGACACCACGCGCCTCAACGGACGTCACGCCGAGGTCGTCATGCGCATCGCCCAAGGCATCGAAGTGCCGGCCGATGCTGTCGCGACCATCGCCATGTCAGGATTGCTGGGCAGCAACTACGTCTCACTGACCCTCGGCTCGCCGGACTCGCCCGCGATCGCCGCGGGGAGCACCCTGCGATCGGAGGACACTCCGGATCTGAATACCGTTGTTTCTCAAGTCGGCGAAATCGGGCGCAAGGTGGAGCAGGCCCTCACCCAGTTTACCGGGGCTCTCGGCACCGACGGATCCGAGGACGGTCTGATGACCAAGCTCAACGGCATGCTCGATGATAACCGGATCAAAATTGATGCCATCACCTCGAACCTCGAACTCGTGACCCAACGCCTCGCCGACGGCGAAGGCACCTTGGGGAAGCTGCTCACGGAGGAAGACGGCTACAACGAGCTGGTGGCGGCGATCTCGGAGATTCGGGAGGCGGCTGAATCCGCCAATGCCTTCATGTCCGAGGCCGAAACCATGGTCGCTCACCTCAAGAGCGGTGAAGGCACCTTGGGCACGTTGATCTACGACGAAACCGCCGCGGAAAATCTGCGTCTCACGATGACCAATCTGCAGGAGCTTTCGAACAAACTGAACTCCGGTGAAGGCACACTGGGCCGCCTGATCAATGATGACGGTCTTTACCTCGAGGCGCAGTCCACGATCCAGAAAGTGAATCGGGCGGTCGATGGTCTTGCCGACCAAGGTCCTATCACGGCCGTCGGTGTAGCCGCGAACACGTTGTTCTGACGAAGCCGCCCTAACCCTTCTTGGCCTCGAACTTCCAGGTCACCTTGCGGGCACCGGTCGTCGTGGCGGTGCCCCGCCAGACGACCGCTCCGTTTTCGTTGAGCTCAAAGATGCCCCGATATTCGACGCGCTGTTCCTTCTGGTTCACGAAGCGATAGGTCGTGATCCAAACCCGTCCGGTTTCGGTGCTGTAGTAACCACGCTCGGGCCGGGCGGCATTGGCCCATTTGAGAAAAAAGTATCCATCGGCCCAAGTGCTCTGGCCCGGACTGACGCGGAGCACGTTGAACTTATCGGTATTGGCCGGGTAGAGCAGAGAAGGACTCCCGTCTTCCATAACCCAAGAGCCCGCCAGATAGTCTTCCACATCGGCGCCGAAACTCGGCGCCACCATGCCCAGCGCGAAAAGAACCACCCCTCTCAGGGGTCTCATTCGGGTCAGCAGACGGGGTAGATTCATCGCGGTAAAATGATCAGAAATCGCGGCGTTGTCGCGGCTATTTTTCAGCGGACTTGAGTCGATACGTCCCATCAAAAAGGGTCCGCCAAGTCTCACCGTGGTCCGGGCTTAGCTCCCAGTGCTGTCGCACCGAACCATCTTCGTTGGGTGTCCAGGTAATGCGGTCGGTAGCGGTGCCTTCGGCGGTCACGCGCTCACCGCTCAACACCATCTCTCCCGCCTCGTTCAGTCCACCCTTCAGGTGCAGCACCGTGCCGCTGTTATCTACCCAGAACTGCTCCCAGCGCTTAGCCGGGGCGTTGTAGCTGTTGAAACTGTGACCGGCGAAAGCCCCTTTGGTTGAGTAGCTCTCCCGCAAGACCCGACCACCCAGAATGGGCTCGATGCGATTGTTCCCCACCACTTTGCCGTCAGGAGTGCTCACTTCCCACTCCCCCACCCAAAAATCAAAATCGCGAACTTCCGACGGTGGCGGTGGCGGCTGCGGCGGGTGTTGCTGTTGGGCAGCACCCTCCTGGTTCGCCGAAGCTTGCGGAGCACAATGCGTTGCTTGCGCTTGTTCCGCCTGGTTCGTACTCGCACACGGCGGCTGCCAGCGGAGGTTCTTGGAGCGCCTCTGGTTCCTGGGCGGCTGGCGGCGTTCCGTCGGCGGGTGCGGACGTGCACGTCCCGGCGGGGTCGACGGTGACGGTGGAGGTGCCAGAGACCGGGGAGGAAATGAGGACCTGCTCGACGTTGTCGGTGCTGTTGACGCCGGTGGTGGCGGTGTCATTGAGCTTCGCGTCCGACCAGTCGCCCGCCCATGGCATCACGAAAGGGTAGTGGGTGCCGTC
>CAKZMS010000573.1 GCA_937128785.1 uncultured Opitutaceae bacterium
GCCTGCCCCCGTCCGCCGCCCCCGGGGTCGGCGTCGTTAAAAAGTGAATGAAGGTGAAGCCGGAATTCACTTTTTTCGACCCGACCCCTTAGCCCGTCCACCTCAACCATCACCCCGTTGACACTCCCAATCCGACGTCCCAGTGTAACCAAACGGTTACCCTCGTCCCCATCCTGCCATGTCTTCTCCCTCCATCTCCGTCCAAATCATCGGCAGCGGTGCCGTGCGGGCCCTCCCGGAACGCGGCGGCCCCTGCTATCTCGTAACCATCGATGATCGCAAACTGCTCTTCGACTGCGGGCGCTGCGCCGTGCACAATCTCCATCGGTTCGGCACCCCCGTGGAGTCCATCGATGAGATCTACATCACGCACCTGCACTTCGATCACATCAGTGATTTGCCCCTGATGTTGCTCCTCTCCTGGAACAACGGTCGGGACGCCCGTATTCCCGTATTTGGCCCAAAAGGCATGGATCGCTTTTTGGAGAATGGGGTGCGTACCGCCTACGAAGCCGACATCAACAGCCGAATTTCCCACGGTAATCGCGTGCGCGACAAACTGGATTGGGCGGCGACAGAAATCACCAAGGAAGGTCTGGTCTACGGCAACGCCACCTACCGCATCGACGCCCTCGCGACCGCTCATGCCGGCCTCGCCAACTGGAACTACCGCATCACCGTCGGCGGCAAAATCATCGTCATCACCAGCGACTCCGAACCCGACCAGCGGCTGGTTGAGTTCTGCCGCGGCGCCGATCTGATGCTGGTCGAGTGCTCTGGCACCAAGGCGTTTTACGAATCCGTCGCCTTCGGCGGTTGGCACATCACGCCCGAGGATGTCGGCCAGATCGCCCGTGACGCAGGGGTCAAACAAGTCGTGCTGAAACACTTTGTGATGGAAAGCTTTTCCGATGATCCGGACGTGGCGGAAAAGATGGCCGAAACCGTGCGCGGGATTCACGCCGAAGGTGAAATCTTCGCCGCCACCGACGGCCTCAAGTTCGAGCTCTAGTCCGCTCACGCCGCACTCGCTTAAACGGTTACAAATCATCTGATTTGCTACCGAAGACCCTGGGGATCACGAGACCTCTGACATGAAAGTGAGCCCCATATTACTCCTGCTAGCCGGCATCGTTTTGTTTGGCGCCCCGTTGATGTCGGCTGGCAAGTCTCACGTGATTTTCATCAGCATCGATGACCTGAATAACTGGGTAGGCTATTTGGACCAGCATCCCCAGGCCCATACGCCCAATCTGGATCGGTTGGCCCAGCGAGGGGTGGCGTTTACGTCCGCCCATTGCACCACGCCTGTCTGCAAGGCTTCGCGCACGGCATTCCTGACCGGTCTGAGCGAGACAAAAACCGGCGTGTATACGAACGACGACAAGTTTGATCACAAAGCCTACACGATGTTGCCCGAATATTTTGCAGCCCACGGCTTCACCACTTATGGCGCTGGCAAAGTGCACCACCAGAACATCAACGATAAGATCTTCCAGTTTGGATTCGAACCGGAACAACGCTGGAGCCCGTTCACCCGCAAACAGTCGAACTACACGGCCGACGAACTGCCGAGCAAAGGTTCGGAGAATCCGCGCCACGCGATCACATCCGGTCCCGGCGGCCGCGACTACGTCATGCCGTTCAACCGCATGCCCAGCGAACGCACCCCCGATCACCCCAAGGGGGAGTCGTTTGACTGGATGGCGTTTGACCTCCCGGACTCAGCGTTCGGCGACGGTCAAATCACCGATTGGGCCCTTGAGCGTCTCGCGGCGCATGGCTCCGACCTGCCCTTCTTTTTGGCGCTGGGATACTACCGACCGCACATGCCGCTCTACGCCCCCCGGAAGTATTTCGATATGCATCCGCTCAGAGGCATTCGTCTACCGGACGTGCTACCGGACGATCTTTCGGATATTCCTGAACCCGGCTTACGCCGAATCTTCAGCGCCTTGACCGCCGGATCCGCCGCAACGCATCAACACGTCGTGTCGCACGATCAATGGAGAGAAGCGGTGCAGGCGTATCTCGCCTGCATCTCGTTTATCGACGCCCAAATCGGCCGCCTTTTGGATTACCTCGATTCGAGCCCGTTTGCTGACAATACCACCATCGTGCTCTTCAGCGATCATGGCTGGCATCTGGGTGAGAAGCAGGCGTGGGGAAAAATGACGGGATGGGTCCATTCGACCCAAACGCCCTTGATCATCTCCTCGCCGGGGATGGCCCAAGGAGAACTCTGCGACGCCCCGGTCAGTCTATTGGATCTCTACCCGACGCTGATCGACCTGAACGATCTTCCAAAAAAAGAACTCGATGGAGAATCGCTCCTGCCATGGTTGGAGGATCCATCCCGGAAAACCGACCGCGTGGTAAAAACCTTTGTCGGCCAGGGAAACTACGCGCTCAGCAATCAGGAATGGCGCTACATCCGCTACGACGATGACTCAGAGGAGCTGTATCACCTCAAAAGCGACCCCCGGGAATACACCAACCTCATCGCAGCCGGCGACTACTCCGCCATCATCGCGACCCTGAAGCAACGGACGCGTGAGTAAGTTCCACGCCGCCCCACCCTCCACCCACACCCCCGGCCACCCCCAACACCCCCCCACACCCCCCACCCCCGCCGCGCCCCAGGCTGACGAGTGGGTTAAGTGTGTGGATAGGCTGCCGACTGAGGGGGATGCGGATTGCGATGGGAACGTCTGGTTTATGCCCACTAACTGGGATGACGGTTTAGGCGCAGATAGGCAGAAGTGGACTTATGTAGTTGCTCACGCCAAGAGGTTGCCAAAAAACACAATGATTTGGCAGCCCACCGGCCTAACCCGCCCGCAGCCGCCTGAACAGGGGGATGGTGTATGAGTGACGAAACTAGAAACAAACTGATAAGCGCCCTGCG
>CAKZMS010000574.1 GCA_937128785.1 uncultured Opitutaceae bacterium
CCGAAACCGAAGAGCACAAAGGCGAACTCGCTGCCTTGGGCGAGCGACAGGCCAAAGAGAAAACGTTGGTCGAGGTTCAGTTTCCAGATGGTGCCGAGACCAAACAGGACCATGGCCTTAAGAACCATCAATCCGACCACCACGGCCGCGACTACGCCGGGTTGGGCGGCGATGAGGGAAAAGTCGATGGAGGCGCCGACGGCGATGAAAAACACGCCGAGCAGCAGACCTTTGAACGGTTCGATGTCGGCCTCGAGTTCATGGCGATATTCGCTGTCCGCCAGCACCACTCCGGCGAGGAAGGTCCCCAGCGCGGCTGACACCCCGAGTGCGCCCATCAGCAGGGCGATCCCGATCACCAGAACCAGGGCCAGCGCGACGAACGCCTCCCGAACGTGGGTCGCGGCGATCATGCGCAGAGCAGGTTGGACCAGATACCGTCCGGCCAGAATGATGGCCACGACCGCTCCGAGCACGAGCAGGGTGTTCACCCATCCGGGTTGGTGGGCGAGCCACGCTTGGAACCCGGTGGCGGAACCGCCGTGGGCGTCGCCGTCCGCACCAGCGGGGGCGAGCGTCACAAGGAGCGGATACACCGCCAGCATGGGAATCACCGCGATGTCTTGGAACAGCAACACGGAGAACGCGCTGCGTCCGCCGACCGTATTGGACAGTCCCTTTTCCTGCAGTCCTTGGAGCACGATGGCGGTGGAGGAGAGCGCGAGAGCCAGACCGATTGCCAACGCCATTTGCCAAGGCAGACCGACGATCATGACGATGCCGAAAATTAGACCCGCGGTGATCACCACCTGCGCGCCGCCGAGGCCGAGGATGGGATTGCGCAGCCGCCAGAGCAGGGCGGGTTTCAGTTCGAGCCCGATCAGGAACAGCATCATGACGACGCCAAACTCCGCGAAATGCATGACATCCTGGCCCTCTTCGCCGATGAGCTTGAGGCCGAATGGGCCGATCACCATACCGGCCACGAGGTAGCCCAGCACCGAGCTCAACCCGACCCGTTTGGCGATGAACACGGCCAACACGGCGGCGACCAGATAGACGAAGGCGGAGACAAAGAGGTTTTGGCCGGCCGCGGCGAGAGGGGGCAGGAGGAATTCAGGCAGATGCATGATTGAGCCAGTTGCGGTAGGTGGTGTTCCAGCTTTCGAGATCATCGAGCGTGCAGCTTACGCAGCCGTGGAAAATGAGGGGTTCGGCATAGGTCATGCCGCAGAGGCGGGCGGTTTGTTCAAACGGTTTGAGGAATTCGACGATCGGGTAGGTATTGTAGCCGCCGGGACCGTAGGCCTCGACGGGCCCGCCGGCGGAGATGACTGAGGCGAGGGTTTTGCCGTGAAGGGCGGTGCCACTCTGACCGTAGGCCCAGCCGTATTGGAGCACGGTATCGAACCATTCCTTCAGGATCGCGGGCGTGGAATACCAGTAAAACGGATGCTGCAAAACGATGCGGTCGTGGGCGGCGGCCAGTTCCTGCTCACGGGCGACGTCGATTTGGAAGTCGGGGTAGGCCTCGTAGAGGTCGTGTACCGTCACGTGGTCGAGCCCCTCGGCTGCGGTTAGGAGGGATTTTTGCACCCGCGATTTTTCGAGGGCGGGGTGGGCGAAAAGAATGAGGGTGCGAGGGGCGGACATGAGGAAGTGAAGCGGAAGGTCCCGGGGAACCTGCATAAATTGCCGCCCGACTTCAAGGAGCGGCACGGGTTCGTTCGGTCTACGCAAAGTTACGGGGACCGGGGTTTGGAGAATTGCGCTGCGGAATAATCTACCTTGGGATCCCTCCCACCTCCGCGGCCCGGCTTCCGATGAAACGTTTCCTGCTGATCCTTACTTTGATTGTGCTCCCCAGTTTGATCGCTGAAGATCTCAGCGTGGATACCTTGCACGGACGCTGGTCGGAAAAGAGGATCAATGACTGGTATGCCGACCAGGATTGGCCGGTCGGCGCGAACTACCTGCCGCGTTATGCCATAAATCAAATCGAGATGTGGCAGGCGGAGTCATTCGATTCCGCGATCATCGAACAGGAGCTCGAATGGGCGGCGGCGATTGGCATGAACACCATGCGGGTGTTTCTGCACGATCTGATCTGGGAGCAGGACCCGGACGGGTTCATCGACCGCATCGACGAGTTCCTGACCATTGCTCAACGCAAACGCATCCGGCCGATGCTGGTGTTTTTCGACGGCGTTTGGGATCCGCATCCGTTTCTCGGTCCGCAACGTCCGCCCCGTCCCCACGTGCACAACAGCGGCTGGGTGCAATCGCCCGGGCGCATCATACTCGGAGATCCTACCCGCCACGATGAACTGCGCGACTACGTGAAGGGGATCATGCACTACTTCGCCAACGACCGTCGCGTGTTAGCCTGGGATCTGTTCAACGAACCCGACAACTTAAACCAAAATTCCTACGGCGGGCTCGAACTCGCCGACAAGGTGGACCGTGCTCATCAATTGCTGATCAAGGCCC
>CAKZMS010000575.1 GCA_937128785.1 uncultured Opitutaceae bacterium
GTAGATCAGCTCGGGGCTCCAGTGCGTTTTGAAAACGGGCTTCAGGCGCTCGCCGTCGGCTTGGCGGTGGTCTTCGTCGGCCAAGACCAAATCCACTTCGGCGGACATTTGCTCGGCCAGCAGGAGCAAGCCTTCCGGGGGCAACGTGGCGCCGGGTTCGGGAAACATCAGCCAACTGCCGCGGGCGGCGCCAACCGCATGGTTGAGCGAAGTGGCGAAGTTTTCGTCGGGAGCACCGTGGGCGAAGCGTATGCGCTGGTCGTCCGCACCGAGCTTTTGGACATGCGCGGTGAGCGCGGGATTCGCCTCCGCGCGAATTACGACCAGGAGCTCCCAGTGCTCGTAGATCTGGGCGGAGAGGGAAGCGGCCAGACGATCGAGTTCGCTATCGGAGACGCGCCGCGAATCGAGGCGCAGCGAAATGAGCGGCGAGTCACCGCCGGCAATGGCTGTGGCCGACTTCTTGAACTCCTGCAATAGCCGTGGCCGCAGTTGGTGGTTGTCCACCCAGTTTTCGAAGTGGGTTTTGGTCCGCCATTCATACCACGGCAGAGGATCCTGCGCCTCCTTGGCGTAGAGTTTCTGGATGCGTTTGGACTCGAGTTTGAAACGCCAGCCCCCGGGGCCGACCTTGAGGGTTTCGCAAGCATCGAGAATGCACTGCTTGACGCTTTGAAAGTGGGTTTCGTCGTAAGGAGGCAGGCGGGCTTCCTTTTCCAGGCAGCTCCATTGGTAGACTCGTTTGGCAAAAACCAATTCCCGGGTGCCATCCTCGAACTCCGCGAAGATCATGATGGGAATCGGATTCGCCGCGATTTGATTGATGTCGATGATGCCCTGGAAGCGAGAGTGTTTGGCCTGCGGAAAGGCTGCGTATTTCTTTCCCACATCGAGGCGTTCAATCCCGTGAACCAACTCGTTGAAGTTGTTGCCGTCAGTGGTGGCGAGCAGGGCGGTGATCGGCTTCTCCTCATGGAAGATCCAACCGAGAACCGATACTTTATTGTATTGGGAGTGGGCCAGCAGCCTGGGTTGCTCAAACTGACCGCGAAACGGCGGGTTGGGCAGTACATCGACACATTTGATCGCAAAGTCCTGCACCATGCGGGTGGTGTGAGCGGCCAGGGGCGCGTCGGGGTGGAGCGAAGGATGTTTGAGCAGTCGCAGGTAAAGCAGCTCCAGAAGATCGCCGGGGATCTTGGGTTCGTGTTTTTTGCACTCACCCTTGCCCTCGATATTGATGTCAACCCGCCAAAACTCCGCCCACTCGTTGTCGCGGTTCATGATCTCGAGCCGGATGGTTTTCGCACCGACCCAGGGCTCGAGGCGGAAAGCAAAGCCCGGCGGGCGTCCTTTGGTCCAGCCGGCATAGGCCTCCTCGATATCCGGGCGCGGCAGTCCGAGCAGACCGGTAAACGGCACGTCGTCGATGAACGCGCGCATGTCCGTGTAGATCGTGTTGTTCTTGGGCACGAACCAGCCGTAGATCCAAAAATGGTCGGGCGAGCGGTTCCACTCGTCGGGCTGCTCGATATGAAAAAGGTAGGACTCGTTTTCGTTCATGGCTGAACGGCGGGGCGGTTAGCCGAAGTAGGTTTCCCGCGCCATTTCGACGTGGGCGGGTTGAGAAATTCGCGCGTCGTAGAAGCGGGAGATGCGGGAGAACGCCATGGATACCATCTTGGTGTCGCCGGCATAGTGGCGGTCGAGCGCTTTTTTGAGCGTGGCGGCCAGCACGTGGTAGTCGCCGGCTTTGATCAAATACGCTTCATCATTGTTCGTGAGCATCTCGGTGATGCCATTCACGTCGGTGCTGACGATGGGCAGCTTGAAGGCAGCGGCCTCGAGCAGAACGCGCGGGAAAGATTCCTCGAAGGAGGTGCAGCAAAACATGTCGGCCACGCGATACCATTGGTAGACGTCCTGCGTCTCGTAGATCATCCGGGTGTTGGTGAGCCCCATGAGTTCGATGTCGTTCTCAATGGTCTCAAGGTAAAGTCCTTCGCGGGCGCCGACCATCACGTAGATGAGCGGACCATGGGCTGCGAGTTCCTCCCCGTGTTCCTTGTGGAGATGGTCGATGGCCCGGATGAAGATGTGCTGCCCCTTGCGTTGGCAGACGGAGCCGACGTTGACGACCACGGTGGCGTTGTCAGGGATGTCCAACTCGCGGCGGAGGGCGGCCCGATCGTGCTCCTTGATGTAGTTCTCAATCCGTTCGATATCGATCCAGCTGTTGATGAGGCGGAAGTTGTCGAAGCGATTAAGCTCGGCGTAGATCTGGCGGGTGGATTCGGCAATGAACACGACGCGGGTCGCCTCGCTCATGGCCTTGTCGATCAACGGAATGACCTCGTCGGTCGCCAAGCGGTGTTCCGAGAAGAACCGTCGCGGCAGATTGCTTTCATGGATGTAGAGCGAGGAGGGGAGGTCGAGTTTCTGACCCAAGGGCACCACCCAATAGGAGAGCATCGTGTTACCCACGATCA
>CAKZMS010000576.1 GCA_937128785.1 uncultured Opitutaceae bacterium
GGGGGGGGTGGCCCAGGCCCAAAGAAACGATGACCAGAGCCGCCGCAGGTAAATCGGGGCCTGTAGCAACGCGAAGAGGTCGCCGAAGGTCAGGTTGCCATCTGCATCGGTGAAACCGCCCTTCAGGATTTGGAAAATCGGCCACACAAAGAACGCCGCAAAAAATGCGGCGGTCATGATGAATACCAATCGGGCAAATCCCTGCGACATGCGTCCCGAAGTTGCGACGAGGCTTAGACAGTCAGCAAGCTCCGAGACGATTTCTTTTAGAATTAGGTAAGACTAATAATATTACTTGACTATAATTGACCGTTCTTTTCGGTGCACGGTGATGAACTGGAACTTTGGACTCCCTCGACGGGGATTGCTGCTGCTGACCCTTGGCAGCGCCTTGATTTCGCAGGCTCAGACGCCGCTGCAGGTGGTGGCGACTACTGGCATGGTGGGCGACATGGTGGCGCGCGTCGCCGGAGAACGAGCCGAGGTGGATTATCTTATGGGGCCGGGAGTGGATCCCCACCTCTACAAAGCGACGGCATCGGACGTGCGCAAACTGCAGCGGGCGGATGTGATCTTTTACAACGGTCTATTCCTCGAAGGGAAGATGCAGTCCATTCTCGAGCGTATGGCTCGCAGCGGGCGGGCGGTGGCCGCGATCACCGAAGGGATCGATCATGACCGCCTTCTCGACCCGGGGGATGGCAGTGGTCATCCGGACCCCCATTTGTGGTTCGATACCGCCATGTGGTCGGAGTGCATTCCGGTAGTGGTGGAAACGCTCTCCCGCGTGCAGCCCGAGTCCGCTGAGTATTTTGCGGCGCAGGGGGAAATGGTGCGTCAAGAAATGGCGTCGTTGCACCAATGGGCCGTGGCCAAGATCAGTGAATTGCCGAAAGATCAGCGCGTGCTGGTGACCAGTCACGATGCCTACGGGTATTTCGGCGAGGCCTACGGATTCACGGTGGTGGGGCTGCAGGGGATTTCGACCGTGAGCGAAGCCGCGTTGGCCGACATGGCGCAATTGGTGGACTTCATTCGTGAGAGGCAGGTTAAGGCCATCTTTGTGGAGTCGAGTGTGCCGCACGCGACGATTGAACGCATTGCGACCGACGCCCAAGTGGAAATCGGCGGCGAGCTGTTCTCCGACGCCATGGGAACGCCCGGCCAAATGGAGAACGGTTACGATCTCGGCACCTATGACGGCATGGTCCGGCACAACATCACCACGATTGTGGAGGCGTTGAAATGACGGCCGCGAACGAGCCGGCTCCGCTCGAGATTCATGACCTCACGGTTGCCTCCGACACACAGCCGGTGCGTTGGGGGGTGGATCTTGAGGTGCCGGCGGGGCAGCTGATTGGTATCAGTGGACCCAATGGAGCAGGCAAGTCCACCTTGATCAAAGCCTGCATGGGCCTCCTACCGACCCAGAGTGGCTGGGTGAAGATTTTCGGACAGTCGCTTAAATCCGCGCCGACCCGCGTGGGTTATGTGCCCCAGCGTGAGTCGGTCGATTGGGATTTCCCCGTCAGTGTCATGGATGTTGTTTTGATGGGGCGCTACGGGCGTCTTGGCTTGATGCGCCGACCGGGTCGGGCCGACCGTGAAATCGCGCGCGAGTGCCTCGATCGCGTGAAGTTGCTGCCGTACGCGAACCGCCAGATTTCCAATCTATCGGGCGGCCAGCAACAGCGGGTCTTCCTGGCGCGGGCGCTCGCCCAACAAGCGGACCTCTACTTCATGGACGAACCCTTTGCCGGGGTGGATGCGGCGACGGAATCAGCCATTGTCACCGTGCTCGAAGAGCTGCGTGACCAAGGGAAAACGTTGTTGGTCGTGCACCACGATCTGCCGACGGCGCGTTCCTATTTTGATTCGCTGCTGTTGTTGAACATGAACGTGGTGGCGTTCGGACCGACGGAGAAGGTCTTCAACGCGGAGACGCTGCAAAAGACCTACGGCGGTCGGCTTACGATCCTCTCCGAAGTCGCCTCGACCCTGGCGGCCGAAGAAGAAGGAAACGCGATCAGGCGATGACGTGGGGACGTGGCAATTGTCTCCTCCGCTGGGCTGGCTGGGTGGCACTCGGCCTGCTGCTGACCTCGCCGGCTGCGGCCGCGAGTGTCTCGGAAATCACGGACAGTGATTGGCGCGAACAGTTGGCCCGGTTTTTCAGCCTGCGTGATGCTTCCTTGCGCTATGCCTTGGTGGGTTCGGTGTTGTTGGGCCTGAGCTGCGGTTTGTTGGGCAGCTTCATTGTGGTGCGGCGGATGGCATTGGTGGGGGACGCGCTGTCGCACGCCGTGCTGCCCGGCGTGGCGTTTGGGTTTCTCTGGGGGATGACCAAGGATCCGTTGGCGATTTTCATCGGCGCGGTGATCGCGGGGCTGATTGGCACCACGGTGGTCAATGCCTTGGTCCAGACCACACGGATCAAGGCGGACACCGCGCTCGGTCTGGTGTTGGCGTCATTTTTTGCCGTCGGACTTTGTCTGATGACGATGATCCAGAATTTGCCGACCGGGAACAAAAGCGGATTGGACAAGTTCCTCTTCGGTCAGGCGGCGGCCTTGGGGGCCGACGATATCAAGTTGATGTGCGCGGTGACGATTGCCGCGGGAAGTTTGATCACGCTCTGCGACAAGGAGCTGTTGGCGACGAGTTTTGATGCAGGCTTTGCGCGAGTGGCGGGGATTCCGGCGGATTGGATTCATCACGGGCTCATGCTGGTGCTGGCCGCCGCCACGGTGATCGCGCTGCAAGCGGTGGGAGTGGTGCTCGTTTCGGCGATGTTGATCACGCCCGCGGCCGCGGCTTACTTGCTGACGGATCGCTTGCACCGCATGCTCTTTCTGGCGAGTGCTTTCGGGATTCTGGCCGGGGTGACAGGGGCGTTTTTCTCATTCGTGGGGAAGGGACTGCCGACCGGTCCGCTCATGGTGATCGGGGCATCCATTGTCTTTACCGGAGCCTACCTGCTGGGGCCGCGGCATGGGGTGATTGCCCGTTGGTGGCGACAACGCAGCCGGGCGGCCCGCACTGAGCGGGAGAATACGCTCAAAGCGCTGTATCATGTTTGGGAG
>CAKZMS010000577.1 GCA_937128785.1 uncultured Opitutaceae bacterium
CCAACGCTGGCATTCAAATCCGTAGCGAACGAATTCCGGACCATCATGAGATGATCGGTTATCAAGCGGACATTGGCCCGGGATGGTGGGGTAAGCTCTACGATGAATCCCGTCGCCGCCGGGTCGTGGGTGAGTGGGTCAACCACGCCGCGGCCGATGCCGTGAAACCCGGTTGGAACGACTACCGCATTCGGGCCGAGGGCAAACGAGTCCGCATCTGGATTAACGATGTGCTGACGTGTGACTATCTGGAGACCGATGAGTCCATCGTGCAGTCCGGACTGATCGCGCTGCAGGCCCACAGTGGCCCGCCGTTTGAGGTACACTATCGGGCGATCAGTATCACGCCACTCGACGAGTAGGATTTGCCTTCACCGCGCCCATGCCGGCACGCTGGCCGTGATGTCGAACACGGGAATGGCGATCAAATACATCGCGAGCGTCATCAGGATCACCCCGATAAAATTAAGCCAGATTCCGCACCCCGCCATCGTTGGAATGGTGATGCGGCCGCTGGCGAATATGACCGAGTTGGGTCCGGTGCCGGCGGGGAGCATGAAAGCACATGAACAGGCGACCGTGCCGGGAATCATCAGGAGCAGCGGATTGGTCTGACCGGCGATCGCCATGGTGGCCAACACGGGCAGGAAGATATTGGAGGTGGCGGTGTTGGAATTTATCTCGGTGAGAAAGCTGAGGGAGATCACGACACTGAGCACCAACAAGAACACCGGGAAGGTGCTGATCACGCCCATCTGGTCGCCCAGCCAGGTGGTGAGTCCGGTCGCCTGAAAACCGCTGGCGAGACAGTAGCCGCCGCCGACGATCATGGCCACGCCCCACGGAATCGTCTGGGCGACCCGCCAATTCATCAGCCTAGGAGGCAGCTTGCCGGGTTCCTCGGCCGGTGCCCCCGAAGGTATGATGAACAGCAGTATCATGCCCAGAGCGGCGACGGTCCCGTCATCGACCATCGACCCGACCCCCAGCAGCCCCGACCAACCCGGCAGGGTGAAGGATCCGATCGCGAGATCCTTGCGAAATATCCAACCCACGACGGTGAGCACGCCGATCCACGCCGTGCGCTTTTCTCCTAAACTGATGGATCCAAGGGCCCGCCATTGTTCCTCGATGGATTCGCGACTACCGCCGAGCTCTCCTTCGACCTTAAAAAACTTCACGAGATACCACCAGGCGATCGGCAGAAAGATCGCGCTGAGCGGCAGACCGAACATCAGCCATTGGAAAAAGGAAATCTCAGGTGCTTCCGGAAACAGCTCCTTGAGCATGCCCGCAAAAACCAAATTTGGCGGCGTGCCGACCAAGGTGGCGACTCCGCCGATGGTCGCGGCGTAGGCGATGCTGATCACGAGGGCGGTGGCAAAACGGTCGGCTCCCTTGCCGTCGTCGCGGGACAGGAGGGCCAGACCGATGGGCAGCATCATCAAGGACACGGCCAGATTCGAGAGCCACATGGAGAGCAGCGCGGTCGCGAGCATACAGCTGGACAACACGCGGCGGCGACTCGTGCCAATGCGCCGGATGATGCCCAGGGCGATTCGTTTGTGCAGTCCGCTCAGTTCGATCGCCTTGGCGATGATGAGGGAGCAGATGAACAGCAGCACGAAAGACTGCCCGAAATTGGCGGCCGTTGCCTTGGCGTTCAGCACGCCACAAAGGGGAAACAACACCAACGGCACGAAACTGGTCACGGCAATTGGCACGGCTTCGGTGATCCACCAACAGGCCATCAGCAGCGTGATCGCGGCGGCCATTTTTCCTTCCCAACTGAGTCCAGCCGGGGTCGGCAGCCACCAAACCAAGGCAAATAATACCAGGCCGAGAATCAGGCCAATGCGTCGATAGGTCATCGGGGAGGAGAGGGATCAGGGGCAATAGCGGGAGAGGAATCCCGGCCCCATCCCGCAATCCGGGGCGTCAGTTGGCAAGAAGGAGTCGCGGGAAAGAGTTGAAACTTTTGTAAAGTGCGCTCCTTTAGGCGGAACCCCTATGTCAGCCCCAGCCCGCTTCAATCGTTCGACCCTGCCTTGGGTGGTCGAAGTCATCGCCGCCGCCATTGCCCGGTGCCTTTATCGAGTCAAAACGGCGGGAGCAGCCAATCTCCCGGCGGGAGGAGCCGTCATTGCCTCCAACCACTTGTCTTATGTCGACCCGGTGGTGTTGCAACTGGCCTGCCCGCGTCCCCTGCGGTTCGTGGGGTTTGATGGGCTGAAGGACCGAGGCTGGTTCTTTCGGCTGGTGTTCAAGTTGAGCGGCGCCATTGCCATCTCATCCCAGGATGCCCTCGCCGCCACGCGCACCGTGGTCGATCACCTCAAGAAGGGTGAGTTGGTCGTCATCTTCGCTGAAGGGAGTATCTCCCGCACGGGCCAGCTGATGAAGCTGCAGCGGGGCTACGAGTTGATGGCGCGCAAAGCCGGGGTGCCGGTGGTGCCGGTGGCCCACGATGGTTTGTGGGGTTCGGTGTTCTCCTTTTCCGGCAATCGTTACCTCTTCAAGTCCCCGCGGCTCATGCGCACGCACGTGCACGTGCAGTGGGGGCGGGCGCTCGCCCCCGATGAAGTGCCGGTCGCCCGCCTGCGCCAGCACCTGCTCGATCTTGGCAAAGAAGCCTTCGACCAGCGTCCTCAACTCAAGCGCCACCTGGGCCGTGAGGTCGTGCGGGGGCTCGCCCGTCGTCCGTGGCGACTGGAAATGGTCGATCGCTCCTTGGGCCGTCGAGAAGTTAAGGCCGGCGCTCTTCTCGCCGCCGCCGCCGCGCTTTCGAAACACATCCGCAAGACGATTCCCGAAAAGCGCATAGGAATCGTGCTGCCGCCGGGAGCGGGGGGCAGTATTGCCAACCTCGCAATCTTATGTGCCGGCAAGATTCCCGTGAACTTGAATTTCACGGCGGGGGCGGCCGCCATCAAATCGAGCCTCCGGCTGGGCGAGATTGAAACCGTGATCACCGCCAACGCGGTCCGGGCCAAAGTGAAGGACTTTCCGTGGCCGGAGAAGACGTTGGACCTCGCCGAGGAGATCAAATCCTTCGGCGGCAAGAAGGCGATTTTGCCCTGGCTGCTCGCCGCGTGGGTATTACCCAATCAGTGGATCGCCAACCTGCTGGGATTGCCCAAGCGGGGGGATACGGAAGAGGCGGGGTTGCTCTTTACCAGCGGCAGCTCGGGCGAACCGAAAGGCGTGGTGCTCACTCACCGGAACATCCTCTCCAACTGCTGGCAGATCTCCTCGCTCTGCGTGTTGCCCGACACGGCTACCATGATTGCCTGCCTGCCCATCTTTCACTCCTTCGGATTTACCGTGACCATGTGGTATCCCATGATGCGGGGATGTAAGGTGGTGAGTGTGCCCAGTCCGCTGGATACCCGGGGTATCATCGATGCGATCAAGGAAGAAGAGGCCACGGTCTTGGTCGGCGCGCCGACCTTCCTGCGTCCCTTCGTGAAGCGGGCGGAGCCGGAAGAAATCAAAACCCTGAACCTGGTGGTCACGGGCGCGGAGAAGATGCCGCTGGATCTCTACGAGACCTTTTTG
>CAKZMS010000578.1 GCA_937128785.1 uncultured Opitutaceae bacterium
GGACGCCGTGCGGGTGAATGCCTTCATTGAGGAGCAGGTGCGCCAGCACCCGGAACAATACTTCTGGGTGCACAAGCGATTCAAGCGCCGCGGCGAAGGCCTCCCTGATGTCTACGCCTGAGGCGGGGGTTAAGGGTAATTGTGGTTGTGGGGGCGGTGCATCCACTCTCCGCTTGCGCCGGAGTCAGCGTTGAGGATATCTCCTTACCGCAACTTACAACTGCACCCCTCTCTGCATGTCGCTTCTCTCGGTCCAGGACCTTCGCACCTACTTTCACACCCGCAACGGAGTCTACCGCGCAGTCGATGGAGTCAGCTTCGACCTCGATCGGGGCGAGACCCTCGGCATCGTCGGCGAATCCGGCTCCGGCAAATCCGTTACCTGCTACTCGCTGATGGGGCTTATCCCGCAGCCTCCCGGGCGCATTGAGAGTGGAAAGGCCATCTTCGATGGCATCGATTTGCTGAATTGCACCCCCGCTCAGGCCCGATCGATCCGGGGAAAGCGGATCAGCATGATCTTCCAGGATCCGATGACGTCGCTGAATCCCTACATGCGGATCAGTGACCAGTTGATCGAACCGCTGATGATTCATGAGGACATCACCAAGGAAGATGCGTTGAAACGGGCCTTGGAGATGCTCGATGCGGTGGGCATCAACGATGCCTCCAGCCGGATCCACTACTATCCGCATGAATTTTCGGGCGGCATGCGCCAACGCGTGATGATTGCGATGGCCCTCATCACGAAACCCGAACTGCTCATCGCCGACGAACCCACCACCGCGCTGGACGTCACCGTGCAGGCTCAGATTCTCGAGCTCATTCAAAAGATGCAGGAGGAAATCGGGATGGGCGTGATCTTCATCACCCACGACCTCGGGGTGGTTTCCGGATTATGCGATCGGGTGCAGGTCATGTATGCCGGCCGTATCGCGGAGACCAGCGACACCCGCACGCTTTTCTACAAGCCGAAGCATCCCTATACCCGGGCCCTGCAAAAATCGATCCCGTCGATGCAACCCAAAGGAGCCGAGCTCTACACCATTCAGGGGTTGCCGCCCGACCTGTCGAAACCCCTCCCGGGTTGCAGTTTCGCGCCCCGGTGTGAATTCGCCACCGACCTGTGCACGGCGGGAAGCCTACCGGAACTGAAGCCCGTCGCCGAGGGCCACCTGCAAACCTGCCTGCGGGTCCAAGCCGGAGAACTCTGATTTCTCCCAACCACTGATTACACAGATGACCACGGATGGCTTACTTCATCGCGAACTATCCGAGAGCATAATCGGAGCAGCGATGAAGGTCCTGAATTCGCTCCGACCGGGGCTGAATGAAAAAGCCTATGAGAATGCTCTGGTCATCGAACTACGAAAACGTGGACACGAAATTGAACAACAAAAGCGATACGAAGTTCGATATGAGGGTGAACTGGTGGACACTTTGATCCCTGACTTGGTTGTTGATGAAGCAGTTATCGTGGACCCCAAGGTCCTTGAGCAATTTAATGATACACCCACAGCTCAAATGATAAGCTATCTGACGGTCACTAGCTTGCGCCTTGCCCTATTAATGAACTTCAAATTCGCAGACCTGCGCTGGAAACGAATCGTTCGGTGATAAATCCGTGCCGAACTGTACCATCGGTGGTAAAACTACTCTCATATACCTAAATGCCTGAAACCATTCTCGAACTGAAGGACCTCCAGACCCACTTCCCGATCACCAAGGGAGTGCTCCTCCGACGGACCGTCGGAACCGTGAAGGCCGTCGATGGCGTGAATCTGAAGGTCACCCAAGGCGAAGTTCTCGGCTTGGTGGGCGAATCCGGTTGCGGGAAATCCACCCTCGCCCGGACGGTCATGCAATTGGTCCCCACCACCGGCGGCTCGGTAACCCTGGAAGGAAAAAATCTAACCACCAGTTCAGGCGGCGAGATTCTGGATCTGCGGCAGGACCTGCAAATGGTCTTTCAAGACCCCTATGCATCGCTGAATCCCCGGATGACCGTTTTTGCGACTTTGGCCGAACCTCTGTTGGTGCACAAAGTCTGCTCATCGAAGGATGTGGCTCAACACGTCGCCGACCTCATGGAGACGGTCGGCCTGGCCTCGCGCTTCATGCAAAAGTATCCGCATGAGTTCTCCGGCGGACAGCGCCAGCGCATCGCCATCGCCCGCGCCCTCGCGTTGAGGCCCAAGGTCGTGCTGGCCGACGAGCCGGTGTCCGCGCTGGACGTATCGATTCAAGCCCAGATTCTAAATCTGCTGGCTGAGCTCGTGCGCAAGATGGGACTGAGTCTGATCTTCATCGCCCATGATTTGTCGGTCGTGAAACACATCTCCGATCGCATCGCGGTCATGTATCTCGGTAAGATTGTCGAACTGGGTGAGGCGGAGGCCATCATCGACAATCCCCTGCATCCCTACACGCGAGCGCTCGTCAGCGCGATTCCCACGCCGAATCCCGACGAGGAACGCAATCGCCAGCGCATTGTATTGCCGGGCGACCCCCCCTCCCCGATCAACCCGCCTTCCGGATGCACCTTTCACCCGCGCTGCCCGTATGCCACCGATGCCTGCAAGACCACGGTGCCGCAGCTGGAGGACTTCCAACAGCGGGAAGTTTCCTGCATCCGCAAAGCCGAGATCTGAGCGTCAGCCGGACCAGAGTTGACGGACGGCCTCATAGGTGGCGATCCCCGCGGCCGTACTCAGATTGAGGGAGCGCAACGACTCGTTGCGTTGCGGAATCGTAATTCGTCCCGCCTCCCCAACATCGTTATGTAACCACTCGGGAGCCCCGTGGCCTTCGTTCCCGAAGACGAGGCCATCGCCGTCCGCATACGCCACATCCCAATACGATTGAGTAGCCTTGGTGGTGAGCAGCCAAAGCCGCCGGGGCGCCTTCGGACTCCGCTTGAACGCCGCCCAGTCGTCGTGATGGTGCACGTCGAGAGAGTGCCAGTAGTCCATGCCAGCTCGCTTTAAATTGCGATCAGTGATCTCAAAACCCAGCGGGTGAATCAAATGCAGCCGGCTCTGAGTGAGCGCACACATGCGACCAATGTTCCCTGTGTTCTGGGGAATCTCGGGTTCGAATAAAACCACATGCAGCATGCGTAGAATCAGGTAGGGGAAAGTGCCCATCCGTCAAGGAGCGGCCTACGCACTACTACCGCGGTAATTTCCGTATTCTCACAGCTTTACCGGGGACAACGCGGTTTAAAACTGTTGTAAATAACGATGATCGCCGCCTCCCAATCCTTCGCATTG
>CAKZMS010000579.1 GCA_937128785.1 uncultured Opitutaceae bacterium
ATACTATATTCCTCTATGCCAATACGCACTGGTTTAGCTGGAACGGTGATGTGTATGCAGTTGATAGTCCTATTGCTCAGGATCAATATCAGCGTGTTTACTTCACCGGGGATGGTGCGCCCAAATATACTAATAACGGAATAGCAACGGGTGGGGGGGCTTTGCCCTTTGGTGAATACCTGCTTGGTATTGAGCAGCCTTTCCAGCCTTCTGTAACAGGTATTACCTATTACGACCAGTCAGCCGATCTTGAATCGGGTGACGATCCCGCGAACTATGACACAGATGATAATAGCGGCTTTATTGATATAGAAGATGGTGACGATGAAACCCGGTTTTACGTAGTTACGCACGTTTCCGCTTATGGTGAGGAGAGTATGCCTTCTCCAGTTTCTGGCGCAGCAGAATTGCAATACCATAAAGACACGGTGAACCTGTCATTCAGTCAGACTGGTGGTTTTGGTAATCGGAATATTACAAAGCGCAGGATTTACCGGACTGTTACCAGTGCCAGTGATACTGATTTTTATCTGGTTGATGAAATCCCGATCACGCAGTCCACCTACACGGACAGTAAACAGATCACGCAATTAGGCGCGTTACTTTCAACAGAAGAATACGAACCACCACCAACCACGATGGATGGCATTATCGTCACATCAAACGGTGTGGTTATCGGGTTCGCTGAAAACGAGATCATACCAAGCGAACCTTATCTGCCCTATGCCTACCCATTGGCCTACAGACAATCACTGGCACACAATATCAAAGCACTGGCTGAAATGAGCGCGGGTATCGTTGTCGCTACCGATGATAAGCCAGCCATTATCTCAGGTGTTACACCTGATAGTTACTCTATTACAGTGCTGGATGCCTCATTTCCTTGTGTTTCCTCACGCTCGATGGTGGACATGGGGGAGGGGATTTTCGAATTACGATTTCGGAATGGAGCGGTGAGGCAGGGGGTTTTTGCCTACGAAACCCACGAACTATACGAAAAGGATCACTGCGGGGAAGAGTGGCGTGGGTCAGTTTGCGCCGCTGGCCCAGAGGACGGCGTTTGACAGAAGGGTTTGGAAGGTGGGGAGGGCGTGGGCGCGTTCGTCGTGGCCGATGCTGATGCCGACGATGCGGGCGGCGGGGTGTTGGGTGATCCAGACCGCGGGGTGGGGCTGGCCGTATTTTTGCGACGGAGAGGTTTCAGCCAGCACGGTGATCGGCGCGGTGCCTGCGGGGATTTTTTCGGGCTCGGCGTTAATGTAGTAGAGTTCGTCGACGACGGGGAAGGATGCCGGCACGCCTTGCATGATGGGGTGATCCGGACGCACGGCGTTGACGGTGAACTCTTGAATCTTGTCGTGGCCGCGCGAGCCACCACCGACGATCTGGGCGTTCAACTCCGGCCACTCCTTGTAACCATACCAGGTGCCGGGGTGGTGCATGATGATGCCCTTGCCGGCCGCGGCGAAAGCCATGAGGGCCTCCCGGTATTCCGGGGCATCGAAAAACTTCCGGTTCACACTGACGATGGCGACATCGGCGGAGGCGAGGGCGGTCGCAGCCTGATCACGGTCTTCCGTATAGTTCACGGAGAAGCCGGCGGCGAGCAGGGTCTCTCGATCGGTGCCGCCGAAGAACTGGCCAAACTTGTGCGAGCTGCCACCGCTGATCATGAGCACGCGGGTTTTACCGGGTTCCCAGACGATGGGTTCGACTTCGGGGAGCGGGGCGTCCCGCGGTCCGCCGGACTTGGGTCGGGGATCGGCTTCGACCGCGCTGGCGCGGATGAATGCGATCAGGTCACGCAGGTTCTCCTCGCCGAGTCCTTCAAACCCTTCGGGCATGAGTGAACGCCGCGTGTTGGTGCGGGTCTTGATGTCGGCGACTTTGATTTCGGTGTCTCCGCCCTGATTACGAATCGTAAGGCTGGCTCCGGTCTCGCGGGCGATGACGCCGGCATGCACCTGATCATTCGTGGTAGTGATATTCCACTGCCAGTAGTTGGGTTCGACCTGGCGATTCGGGTCCACGATGGCGGCCAGCAATTCAAACGTTTCGTGCGCGCCGATGCCGGCGAGGGGTGGACCAACATCCAGTTGGCCGATATCGCCGAATTTGTGGCAGATGGCGCAGGCGGCGGTAAAGATGGATTCACCGTTGGCCAGATTGCCGGGCTGTTGCACCGCGGGCATCAGACTGTTCACCAGTTCGGCCTTGGCCATGGAGGTTTGGCTCGAAGCGCCGAGCACGCGATAGAAGCGCCGGACGACGTCGCGATCGGGGTGATTGCGCAACCGGTCCATGTTAGCCGGACCGAGGGCGGCGGGGGTGAGACGGTTGGTTTCCAAGGCGGCGAGCAGCTCGATGGCAAACTCCCCGCGTCGCAGTATGGTCTCGAATACAGCGGGCGATTGATCCGCGACGAAGGTGTCGACCAACAGTTGCGCCGCTGCGGGGTCGGTCAATTCGCCGATCGCGTAGAGCACGGCGTCGCGGTCACGGACATTGAGATTCGGATCGGTGAGTTGGGTGGCGAGTTGATCGAGGGTGCGATCGCGGGTGGACGGATAAGCGAGCAGGGCAGCCACGGCGGCGGTGTCGGGTGCCGTTTGCGGTTGAGCCAGCGCGGCCAGCAGTTCTTCGGCGATGGGATTGATGACCGCGGTCAGTTGGCCGTTCGTGTCCCAATGCGTTGCGAGCGTGATGGCGGGGGCTCGGGTGTCGGAACGAGCGAGCAGCGTTTCCAGAGCGCCTTGGCTGGCCGGGTTGAGCTCGGGCAGGTCATCGCCGAGCGAGGCGAGACCCGTGAGCACGTTGGCCCCGAGGGCGCTGTCTGATTTTGCGGCCAGTTCGGCTAAAGCGGTGGCTTCGAGCGGAGTCGCTGAGCGGGCGAGAATCGTCACGAACTCCGCGAGGGCAGCGGTGGGGGTGGCGCCCAGGGCGGACCCGATCCAATCGGGGCGATGCGGGGAGGCCGCGGCCAGAATGGCTGACCGAACCCAATCGTCATCGGCCTTGATGAACTGTTGCAGGGCGGCGGCTCGATCCGACTCGGTCGTTGCGGTCTTGGTGTCCCGATAGACGGCCATGGCTTGGCTGCCCATGACCGGGGTCGCGGCTGCCACCCGGGGATCGTCGGCGTGATTTTCGCGGGCGAGGCGGAGGGCGGTTTTCTTCACGTGGGCGTTGGGGCTGG
>CAKZMS010000580.1 GCA_937128785.1 uncultured Opitutaceae bacterium
CAATCCGATCCGCAGCATCGAGACGCTCCAGGAGTCGTTCATTGTCGGCCACGTTTACGTTCGATGCCTCACTCCGCGCACGAGAAATAAGGGAGCTGTATCGATCCTCCAGATCCGCGAGAGCCTTGGAAGCCTCATCCGTCACATCCTTCGACGTGTGTGACAGAGCCAGCTCCAGTCGCTCAGCCGTCAACGAAAGCGCCTCCCGGATGAACGACTTGCTACGCGCCGAAGACTTGCTTGGCCACACCACGATCGAAACCACGATGCCGACAACCACCCCAAGCGCAATCGAGAGGCTCCGGTCCAGAGCCGTAGCCATGACATCGTCCTCCGAGCCAAGTGCGAGTGCAACGGCGGCCACGACTCCGTAGCGCCACTGTGGGAACAGTCCCGTGATTCCATTCATCACCAGCATCGAAAGCGCCAACGCCAATGCGGTCCCGTAGCCGCCAGGAATGATCCAAAGGCAAAGCGCACCCACTGCGGCGCCAATGATCGTGGCAGCCAACCTTTTCCAAGCACTGGTAATGGTGCCACCAATGCCAGGACTGAGCACCAGGACCGCAGAGAGAATGCCGACGAATTCCTCCGCCATGCCCAGTGCCTGCATGATGAGAAAGGTCGATGAGGCCGCTGCCGCAGCTTGCAAAGCGAGACGGGTCGCGTCGCGAAGCTGTCGCTTCGAAAAGTCGAAAGATTCCTTCAGTCGCTTGATCATTGGCCGTTTGACTCAGCAATTCCGAAACCACACCGGCCATGGAATTCGGTTCAGCGGTCGATTGCTGCTGATTCCCCACATTCTCCTCCGACTGCACTGAAGAAACCTCCCAATCGCCCTTTCTTGCCGATCTCCCGATCAGACCCAACCGCCCGATTGGCAGTCATATCGCAACCCGAAAGCCACTCCGATGATGCACGATGCACGATTTGACTCTTTGAATTCTACCACATCCCTTGATATCCCGTTGGAACACGGATTGCAAAGAAGGGAGGGGAAGAGCCAAGACTCTCCAACAAACACAACAACCAAGACCATGTTACACATTGCCATCATATTCGGCGTCCTCGCCCTCATCGCTGCCATCTTTGGATTCACCGGAGTTGCGAGCCAGTTCGCTGGCATCGCCAAGATCCTACTCGTGGTGTTCCTCATCATCGCGGTCATCAGCTTTTTCCTCTAACGATAGCTCTCCAAGCAGCGGGTGGTTCGCACCCCCGCTGCACCCACGAATCGAGGCATGAATTCCAAAGCAATCGGACTCGCTGTCACCGCGGCCCTGTTGCCGACGCTTGCCGCCAAGGCGGCAAGGTCGGCCGCTGACCGTGGTCTCTCCAAATTGGGGGACGGCGAACAGCACCCCGCTCATCCCGACACCTCGTTCAAGGATGCTGCCCGCTGGGCAATCGTGACGGGCGCCATAGGCGCGGTTGCGAGACTGGCCACCCAGCGGTGGATGGCCCGGCAACCGGGAATCAACAAAGCGGAGCAGCCCGAACTCTGATCACGCCGGACCCGACGCGCGAGAGAGAACCGCACGCAACTGGTCGAGCGACGGGGGTTTCGCGATATGTTCTTCGAATCCAGCGGCCTTCGACTTCTCCACATGCTCGGGAAGCGCATGACCGGAGAGAGCCACCAGGTAAGGTAGATCATCGGGCGTGTTTGCAAAGTCGTGCTGCACACGGCTTGCGATATCCCATCCACTGATTTCCCCCGGTAGCGTCAGATCACTCAGGATCAGATCAAAGCGGTCGGTTGCAAGCTTCTCGAACGCCTCCTTGCCGTCCGTTGCCAGGGTGACCGAATGACCTTCCAACTGGAGAAATAACTCAAGAGATCGTGCAACACTGGTATTGTCCTCCACCAGGAGGATGGTCTTGGCTTGCGGATCTTCACTCTGCTCCTCCTCCCTTTCGGCTACCACGTCAGGCTTCTTGCCGAGCGGCAACTTGAGAGTGAAGGTTGCTCCACGCCCCTTGCCCCTGCTCGAGCCCTCCACCGCACCCTCGTGCATCTGCATGATCTCACGAACCACCGATAGACCCAGGCCGAGTCCCCCGACGTCCTGCACGCCGGCACCCCGCCCCTGGGTGAAGCGCTTGAAAAGATTCTCCACCTCCTCACCATCCAGGCCGACCCCTGAATCGATGACCCGGATCTCGGCATGATCGCCGGACGGATCGGAATTGGTCCTCACCACCACCTCGGTTCCCGACTCGGCGAACTTCATCGCATTCCCGACGAGGTTGTTGATGCACTGGGAAAGTCGGACTGCGTCGCCATCAACCCATATCTCATCCGCCTCCAGCTCGACTTTCAATCGATAGCCCCCCTCTTCGACAACCGAACGATAGCCCTCCGCCCAGTCCGCAACCAGTTGATTGAGTTCCAGAGGTTGGGTATCAAGCCGGAGTTTGCCGAAGGACAGCCGCGCCACGTCCACGGTATCATTCACCAATCGAGTCAGGTGGTTGATCTGCCGGCCGAGAATGTTCAGTGCACCACGTCGGTCCTCTTCCCCCAGCCCCTCCTTACTGAGCGCCAGATGACTCGCGGCGATGGCGGCGAGAGGATTCCGGAGCTCATGGCCGAGCATCGCGATGAATTCATCCTTCTGCCTGGAGGCAGACTTCAGCTTCCGTTCGGCAACCTTGTGCTCATGAACATCGAACAGCTGCAGGAACAGGATATCTTCAGAGGCCTGGTTTCTTTTCACAAAAAGCCTGAAATGCCGCTTCTCTGCACGAGTCAGAGAGTTGATTAGCTGAATTAAGTCGTCTGTTTTCTGCTTAGGCATTGTAACACCAGGTTTTATAAATCTCTACTAATCAAAAACTTAAACTAACACTCAACTCTTGTTATCTTGTAAGAGCATATGATTTTTTATTCTTAATTGAAGAATCTTCTAAATCTTCAGAAAATATGGGAATTAATGTAAATAATATTATTGTCATAATAATATATATTACGGCCTTAAAGAAGATAATATTTTTTAAATGTATAATCAATTTA
>CAKZMS010000581.1 GCA_937128785.1 uncultured Opitutaceae bacterium
TCTCCACCGAACCCCTGCCCGCCGACGCCGGTTTGCGGGGACTTAAAAACGGGTCGCTGACTCCGCATCTGGCCGGACCCACTACCGATCGGCGTCGCGACGCCGGTACCCACAGCCTCGCCAATCTCGATGCCTACTTGAACGACGAACCACTGGTTGGCCGCGTCACCCTCCCGATCTACGATCAATCAACCTGATTCATTTTCATGGCCCAAGAACTCCCTCCCGCCTACCGCCACTGGCAAAACCAAACGCGCCGACTGCTTGAAGCACTCGTGCCTTACATGGCCCCCGGAGCCGCGGATATTCCAATCGAGGGTCAAGCCAGCGACCACGACGCTCAGGCGGATCGCCTGGAATCCTTTGCCCGCCCGCTGCTGTTGGCCGCTCACTGGTTGCAGAGCGCCGAACACCCCGACGACATGGCGCTGCGCGAGCAACTGTCCACCTGGTTTCAGGCGGGACTGGCCATAGGCTCCGATCCTGAGAGCCCGCACTATTGGGGGCCCGATGCCAACTACCACCAGCATCACGTCGAGATCGGATTGTTGGCCATCGCCCTGCAGATTGCGCCCGATCATCTGTGGGAGCCGCTTTCGCAAGAACACAAGGATCGTGTCGCCCATTGGCTCGGCACCGCCCGCGGCAATGGTATCGTGAATAACAACCATTACTTCATGGGGGTTCACATCCTCGAATTCCTGATCGCCAAAGGCTACGGACGCCCCACTGACCGCATCGTCATCGACACCTTCCTCGATCGCTTGGAGGGCATGCACCGCGGCGGAGGTTGGTTTGAGGACGGCATCAACCAGGCTTACGATCACTACAACGCCTACGCCTTCCATTTCTACGGACTCTGGTGGGCCAAACTGCACGGCCACATCAACCCCGCCCGCGCCCAGCGTTGGAAAGACTGGACCACCCCGTTCGTGCGAGACTACCGGCACTTCTTCGCCGCATCGGGCGAGCATCCGGCCTTCGGTCGCTCCATCACTTACCGCTTCAATGGCATCAATGTCTTCGGTCTCGCGGTCGCGCTCGACGCCACGGACCTGCCCCTCGGCCAACTTCGTCGTCTCTGCACCCGGAATTTCGACTTCTTCATGAAGCATCCGATCATGCAATCGCAGGGTTTGCTTTCGATGGGTTGGCTCGATGAGTTTCCCGACTTGGGTGAAACCTATTCCTGCGGAGGCTCGCCCTATTGGTCCGCCAAAGGACTGTCCCCGCTGTTGCTCCCACCGGACCACGCATTCTGGAACGAACCGGAAGTGCCGCTCCCCTCGGAAGAAGGCGACCATACGTGCAACGTGCCGGCGGCCGGACTCACGGTTCGAAGCGTCGCGGGCGAGGTCGAAATCCTCAACTCCGGTTCGCAAATCTCCAATGTGAACCTGCGTTACGGCGCCTGGAAGTGGAGCAAGACCGCCTACCGCACCGGGGTGGATTTCACCCTGGCAAGACCCAATGCCACCAATTGGTCGGTGGACTCGGCCCTGACGCTCCAGATTCCCGATGGCCGCGTATTCGGACGCCACTCGACGGTTACCATCGAGATGGAGGAGGATCATGTCCGCTACGTCTACAATCTCGGATTCAAGCCCGGCCAGACCAACTGCAGCGTGGATACCGCCGTTTGGTGGAAAGCGGGCTGGATCCTGCAGGTTCACGATTTTGAGAATCGCCAACCCGGCGTGCTGACCGTTGGCGGTTACGCCATCAGCCATGCCGACGGCAACGCGCTGCAAACATCCGGCGACCTCAACCGCATGGAAGTGTGGACCCCGGAACAGGGATCTGTCCTCCAACCCCTCCACGGCTTTACCTCCGCCGGCCAGGAATCCCGGCAAGACGACTCCACCCTGCGCACCCACCTACGGCGTCCTTATCACGCCACCCCCACCGCTTCAATCGACACGCTTGGCCGGACAGCCGGTGAGGCCGGACGTTTGGTCGCTCTCGCTTGGACGGGTTCTGACAAAACCGAGGCTCAGCCCTGGACGGTCTCCGATTCGACGGAGGGGCAACTCACGCTCCAACACCCGCACTTGGGCGAATGGACCATCAACCACGAACTCTTACCAAAACTGTAACGTGAAGCTTTCGATCCGACTCCATTCCATCGTCCTCGGGACGACCCTCATCGCAAGCTCCCCCGGATGGGCGGCGACCGGGCAAAACGGTTTTGAACACGTTCCCGCCGCCGGCCCCCGCACCATGGTGGTGGCGGGCGAACGCGATGCGTTCCGGGAGTTTTGTCTGAACGGTGAAGGCCAAGAGGCCTACGCCAAGATCAAGCATGACCTGGATACGGTCTACATGGACTTTCCCCACCCGGAAGATCCGCTGACCTACGGTGATCCCGAGCCGAGTAAACGCGACAGTATCAAGACCGACCGCTGGCGGGCCGTGCAGGATATTGCCGGCAACATCTCGGGTATCGCCGAGGCCGCCACCATCGCCTGGCTGGTGACCGGCGAAGAACGCTACCTCGCGAAGGCCAAAGAGTTTCTCCTGACCTCGTGTGATTGGGCCATGGCTCCCGATTGGGAATCCGGGGCGGTTCCCGGCGCGACGGATGTCTACTACAACGACGAGGGGAACTTCCGACTCTGGCGCAAGCTGCCGATGATCTTCGACCAACTGCGGGATGAACTGACTCCGGCGGAAAAGGAAAAGGTGCTCACCCACTTCAAGGCTCGCGGCGAGCGCACCGTGGAGTGGATTCGCCGCAGCAACATCGCCGGGCTCAAACGCAATTCCCTCGAAGTCCGCCCTTCGAGCCATCCCGTCCGGTTTATGGCGATGGTCGGACTGACGGGATTGGCCCTCTGGGATGATCTCCCGGAACAGGCCCGGGATTGGTATGACTTTGCCTACACGTTTTACCGCGATCAATTCAGCCCCTTCGCCGGCGATGCAGGCGGTTGGGCCGAGGGCAACGCCTACTGGCGCGGCCCGCTTGAGCACGCCAGCTTCCAGGATGTCCTACTGGCCATTGGTGATCCCCTTG
>CAKZMS010000582.1 GCA_937128785.1 uncultured Opitutaceae bacterium
GACGAAGGACGTAATCGGCTGAGGCCTTCCAGGCGGGGGGCGTTGGAGTCCCATACTTGAAACCCCACCAGATAGGGCAGTCCGTTCATCGGATTAATTGCCCCATTGAGGACCGGCGTTTCAAAGGTCAGCGGTAACACGATGGAGCTAGTCTGGGGGGCTTGAGGATCAGCGATATCGATGACCAGTCCGCGCGAGGTTTTGTAGTCCAGCATCAGCGCTGACTTCTCAAAACCGGGCATCCGGGAATCGAATCCGCTGACCACGCCTACGGCTGAAGGCGAAACCGCGTGCGGAAACCACAGCCGGGGAGCAGTGACGGGCGCGGGGGAGACGGGAGATGAGCGGCCGTGCCCGTAAAAGTGCTCGGGCTCAATGATGTGGAATGGGGTGCTGGGAATCCAGTTACCCTGTTGATCGCTGCCGGTGATAATTCCACTCTGGGGATCACGGGCGATGAACGCGTTGCGGAACCCGGTAGCGTGGATTGTGACCTCTGTCCCCTCGGGACCAAGTCGGAGAATGCGTCCGCTGTGGGGATTGAGCGTAGAGACTTGTTGGCCTCCCTTGGAGATGAGAAATCCCCCATCGGGAAGAGCGACGAGACTGAAACAAAAATCTCGGGTGTCGGGGCTCTGCACGAACCGATTGGAGAAGAGACGGTAGGTCTCGAACTCGCGGTCGCCGTTTTGGTCGACCAATCGGGTCACGCCCCCACGACTGAAAACAAAGATGTCCGCCCCTTGACGCTCGATGGCCATGGGCTCGTTGAAACCCGCCGCGACTCGGCGCCAGGTCACGGGGCCATCAATATGTTCGAGCCCCTCGATTTCGTAGACATCGCCGTCATAGGTCACCGCGTGCGCGATCCCCGAATCCGAGAATACCAAATCCACCAATCGAATTCGGCGATGCCATGGATTTGGGTAGGGCAGGGTCAATTCATCGGCGGTAAACCCTCCGGCAGATTCTCCGGCCTCGAATGAGGTGGTCGCTGTTTCAGGCCAAAGAGGCCCGGTGTGAATCGAGACGGGAAACGCTTCCTGAAGCCCCTCGCGTAACTCGGATATTCCTCGAGGCGAGTAGTCGATACTCCATGCGCCCGCTGCCCGCAGCTCGGAGGCAGATCGATTGCCTTCCGGAGCAAAGGTCAGATCGATGCCGTTGGCCTCGCGAGAGAGGTGGCGCCGGACAACGGTCCCTTGATCGGTTTCGACCACAGTAAACCTCTCCTGGACTGCGACGCCAGCGACCTGGTAGCGGAGGACAGCTCCATCGCGGCTCACGTCGATTCCGCTCCATTGCCATCCGTCAAGGGGAAGCGGTCCGCGGCCGTGCTCGAGCGGATCGGTCCACGCGCTGCGGGGATCCTGTTGCACCTGCCGTCCCTCTGAAAACCAATCGGTAAGCTGTGTCGACCGATACCAGACATCACCCTGCAGTTGAGACAGATCATCGGTGCCGCCCTTCATTTTATTGAGGGCGATCGCGTAAGACTTCATCGCGATGCCCAGCTTCGTGGGGAAGTCACCCTGCCAGACGGCAGCAACGCGCAGCAACTCGGTGTCGTACGCCACAAAAAGGTTATGCTCCAGGGGCAGCACGACGGCCCGGGGAAGGACGTCGTGGGGAACCTCCGCATCCGGCAGCTCCAACGTGGCTTCAAAAAATGGGAAATCCCGATTGAAATAATCCTGATAGAGCGGAGTGGCATCCCGATCTACCCATGACTTGGTCTCAGGGGACGCGATGCCCAGAGTGGCAGTGGCAAAGATGATCAGGGGCAGGCGGAGGCGCATGGAGTGAGGATCGACTGTGAAGCTCTTGGTTCCGGTCTGTCTATGATGGATTCGAGCATCCGCCGAACATACCATCCCGGAAAGAGTTAAATCGTTAGACTCATTTCCCTCATGAAGTCTTTGCGTGGGGAGATTGGCGTTGCAGAATCCCCAGCGCGTCACCCTGTCGTAAACCCGCCTCTGACATTTAATGAATCCCGAGAATTCCTCCTATCATGCTCACCACGCTCCCATGGGGGCGTTGGCCAGTTTCACCTGTGGCGCGCACGATGCCGCAGGCGGCATGGGCCTCGAATTGACTGGTCCTTTCCCCGGAGCGATTGCGGTGGGTTATCAGACTCCGGATGGGGCGCTCCACCGTCTGCCGTTTTTTGAGCCGGACGCCACCTCGGAGGCGGATCGGTATCTGGGTGAGTCCGAGGCGGAGGCCAAGCCGGAAGATGCCTCGGTTGGCGAGGTTACCCGTGAATTTCAGTGGGCGACTGACCGCATGTCTCTTCCGGAAATGGATTTCACGGTGTGGACCCCATTCGGATCGTTGCCTGATCCGCAGTCGGCGACCGCCGCGGAGTTGCGATTTGCCAGCTGCCCAAGCGTGCCGGTTCGGGTGACGTTCCGTAACAACTCCGCGGAAAATTGGCGGGGGTTCTTTGGACTGGGTATCGAAAACCGTTGGAGTCTGCTCGGCGAGACCGCGGGTGAGGGCATGGTCGGAGCCATGAGCCAGGATACCATTGGTTTTGCGAGCAACACGCCGGGAGCCCAAACCTTTATTGATTTTTCAATCGGGGAGGCGATGCAGCCGGGCAACGTGTTCGGAAACTTCCTGTTGGGCAAAGTCGCCGGGCTCACGATCGACGTGCCCGCTGGCGAAACCGTGGAGCTCGACATCGCGCTGGGTTTTTATCGCCGCGGCCAGGCCACGTATAATCGGGAGATGAGCTACTTCTACACGCGGCACTTCACCGGACTGCCGCAGGTGTTGGAGTTTTCGTTGAGCCAGCGGGATCGTTACCTTGCGGTGGCGGCGGAGCGTGATGCGGAGTTGGCGGCCGCCGCACTAAACGACGAACAGAAGTTCCTCATCGCCCACGCTACGCGCAGCTACTACGGCTCGACTCAATGGCTATGGGACGGAACCCAAAGCGTATGGGTCGTCCACGAAGGCGAGTATCTCATGATGAACACCTTCGATCTGACGGTGGACATGCTCTTTTT
>CAKZMS010000583.1 GCA_937128785.1 uncultured Opitutaceae bacterium
AGGCAACGCAATACATCACGGCGAACATCGTCCGCGTCACCGAGCAACAGCGCCACGGTTAACTGGAGATTGCCGCCGAAGGACTTGCCGTGGTTGCGGGCGACCTCGGCCAGGCGACTCAGGTCGACATTTTCGTCGACCGAGATGTTGTCGCAATGCGTGCCAGCCATGGGTTCGAGATTGCGGCTGGCATTGCCACAAACGAAGAGCGACGAAAGCGCGCCGCGGGCGCGGATGTGGTCAAAGACCTCGTCGAGCACGGGCGCGACGAATTGGTTGAAGTGATGCGGGCCGATCTGGCTGATCATGGGGTCGACCACCGCGATTACGTCCACGCCGGCGTCGAGGTAGGCATCGGCCATGAGCTTGGCGACCGAAGCGCAGTAGCTCAGGAGCTCGGGCACCGTGTCCTCCTCGTCGAACATATCGAGCAGCACGTCATCTCCGCGCAGATGCAACGCCAGCGTGAGGGGGCCGGTGAGCAGCCCATAGAGCGCCACGGAGTCACCGATAGCGGTCTTGGTGCGCCGCACCGCATCCCAAACCAGCGGCAGACGCCCGGATTCGAGGGAAAACGCGGGTAACCCCTCGATATTATAGTCTTCGCCCAGCGGATGGCTGGCGACGGATGGGGGCGTCTCTTGGGCCCACATCAATTCACAGCCCAGGACCTCGGCCTCCAGTTGCAGGTCAAACACGACGGGCAGCCCATCGGGATGATAACGAGCCGCAGCCTCCGTCAGACCCGCGACGATCTTGTCGGCATCCTGCAGGTAGGTGGTGGCGTCACAGCCAGCCAGAGCACCACCGTGGACACCAGCGAAGGGCACCCAGGGGACACGGTTAACGGATTCGCCCCGCAGGGCGCTCAGGAGCAGGTTTTTGTCGGAATTCATGATGGGGAGAATTCGGTGCGTTGGATTCCCGATAGGGTGGGGCAGGCTAGCACTGTAGCCCACCTGTCCGGTGGCGGCTCCGCGCCCCTTGGCCGCCAGTGTGCGTGGGTTGTTGCGAAGGGATTTTACGCAAATCGGCCCGAGTTTGACGGAACCGTCGCGCGACTGCCGTGTGGTTGTAACACGACTGGGTTTGATTTCTGCCCCGTGGGGAAAACCCACGCTTGTGAAAATCGCCATCGTCTCCGAAACCTTTCCGCCTGAAGTTAATGGAGTTGCGATGACCTTTGGGGTCATCGCCCGAGAGCTGGGCCGCCGGGGTCATGAGATTCGGGTGTTTCGCCCTGATCGGGATGACTTGCCACCGCCGGAGAGTGAGCCGCACTACCGGCAGATTGCCATGCCGGGCATGCGGATCCCGGGCTACGATTTATTGCGGTTGGGCTGGCCGGCGGGGAGGAAACTCAAAACGGCTTGGCGGGAGGACCGACCGGATCTGGTGCACGTCGTGACCGAAGGACCGCTCGGCGCCTCGGCCGTCAGTGCGGCCCGTAGCATGGGGATTCCGGTTACGTCCAGTTTCCACACCAACTTTCATGCCTACACCCGCAACTACGGCTTCGGGGTGCTCAATCGACTGGTATTGTGGTGGCTACGTCGGGTGCACAATGGCACGCGTCGCACGTTCGCCCCGACCGACGAACTCTGCCGCGAACTCAGGCAACTTGGTTTCAATGACATGTCGCTCCTCTCGCGGGGGATCGATACCGTCTGTTTCTCGCCGGAAAAACGAAGCCAGGAATTGCGATCGGAGTGGGGAGTGAAGCCGGGCGATCGGGTGGTGCTTCACGTCGGGCGAATGGCGCCGGAAAAGAACTACGATCTTCTCTTCAAGATTTACGAAGCGATGCGGGCAGAGGATGCGCGACTCAAGTTCGTGCTGGCGGGAGATGGTCCCCTGCGGGAGCAGTTGATCGCCCAGCACCCGGAGTGCATTTTTGCGGGCTTCTATTCCCGGGAGGAGATAGGACGTTATTACGCGTCGGCGGACATCTATGTGCATGCGAGCCTGACGGAGACCTTTGGCAACGTGCTCACCGAAGCGATGGCGAGCGGTCTCGCGGTGACGAGTTTCGATTACGCGGCCGGCCGGCAGTTTATCCGCCACGGGGAGAACGGGCTCCTGGCGGCGTGTAATGATCCCGTGGCCCTGCAGCGCGAGAGTGTGCGGTTGGTCGAGAACGATGCGTTGCGCGTGCAACTGGGCAGGGAGGCTCGCTCGGGATTCGAGGAGCAATCCTGGGAAAACGTGATTGGTCGGTTCGAGAATGATCTGCTGGCCGAGGCGGGCCAGGAAGCTTTGGTATGAAACCAGTTTGGATTCTAACAGCCAGCTACGGGGAAGGGCACAACGCCGCCGCCCGCAGCCTGGTCGCCGCTTTCGACGCCGTGGGGGGAGAGGGGACGGGGCGTTTGATGGATCCCTTGGCTACGCTTTCGCCCCGCCGCGATCGCCGGGCGCGGGCCGCGTATTACTGGATCATCAATCGCCTGCCGAAGGTGTGGAGTGCCTTTTATGCGTGGCTCGATCGCACCCGTCCGCTTCCGGGCAAACTTTGGATGTTGAAAAAGGAGATGCAGTGGTTGGAGCAGCAACTGCGCGAAGACCCTCCGGCGGCGATCTGCAGCACCTACCCGGTGTTCGCATTCATGCTGGAACGCATCGCCCGGGAAACGGGGCTGCGGGTGCCCTTTTACAACGTCGTGACCGATTCGATCAGCATTAATTCGATGTGGTGGTTGGCGGAATGTGACGGTTGGTTTTTGCCGAACGAGGATTCCGCGAATGTGCTCCGGGAAGCGGAAATTCCGTCCGATCGTCTGCATGTCATGGGATTTCCGGTAGCGCCGGTATTTGCCGATCCGGAAAAACGACAGGCCGCGCCTCTGATCACGGCGGCGGAACGGCCCCGGGTATTGTTCATCATCACCTCCGGTTCGCACCTCGCTATCGAGACCGCCAAACTCCTGCTGGATGAAACCGATTGGGCGGTCACTTTCGCGGTGGGACGGGATGCCGACCTGCGCCGGCGGATCGAGCGCGCGGCCACCGGCCGACTCGCTCCCTGTGCAATCCTTGGTTGGACCGATCGCATTCC